>CALDPJ010000295.1 GCA_937911795.1 uncultured Flavobacteriales bacterium
ACCTAAATGATATACTATAGATTGATAGACATATTTAATATTATGACCTGAATTTTTGGCTCGCCAACAAAAGTCTATTTCTTCCATATGGGCAAAAAAATGCTCGTCAAAACCATTTAATTTTTTAGTGGTAAACGCTGTCTTATGAAATATCTTTGTAGTGAAGAACTCCAGGTTATATTCAAAATGATTTTCTTTCATCCAAGCAGGAATTTTCTCATTTGTTGGATATCCTATTAGCAGTGTTGGTTTTCCCATTGGTATATAGTGATTAAATCCAAATAGCTCTAATGCTGAATGGGCAGCAACATATACATTTTTCTCTTCTTGGGCATTATAGCTCGATATAGCCCCCCAAGTAGATACTTTGTCGCCAGTTCGATACATAACCCCTTTGGCCAGCGATGAAAACCATCCTGACTTACGATAGCTTTGCATTAACTGATTAGAATATTCATTTCTATTTAGCCAGGAAGAAAAAAAAAGACTTCCAGGGCTCCAGTATTTTAAAAGATGGTTTAATTTATCTCTGTTATCTATACTCATACTATACAACTGGGCTTTTTTATGAACTGTAAAGATATATTGTCAGTTTCATTATATCAAATTTTTTCAGTGTTATTATTTTGTTTAAAATGAAATTAGTTTAAAATACTTCTTGATTGTATACTACAACTATACAATCAAGACAATATATGAACAAATGTGATGGCTTATCAATATTACACAAGCAATAAGATTTTTATTTCAATCTTATAGTTTTTAATTTATGAAATTAATGATTCATGAGGTTGCTAAATAGGAGTAAAGATGATCGATTATGATTGAGAGCCAGTGCAATGGAATATATTCATAGCTCAATGTAGTGCCAACGCTATCCTGAGACGTAATAACAATCTGATAATGCATCGGATTGTTACGTGAATTGGCCGTGAAATCAAAATTGAGTAATCCGCTTTCTCCCAAATCCTGATCTAAATTCCACCGTGCCAGATTAAAATAAGTCTCGTTGCCGGAATAGTGGAGCGGAAGAGATAATGTGTCCGTGACATAGGATGACTTCGTGTCGTTATTTGGTTTTAACAGGGCAAAGTGCGTGGTTGGATTGTAATAAACGGTATCAGAATTTAGAGAACTGAAATCGACGTCCAGCGCTCGGGCGATAATAAGATCAGCAGTTGTATCGGGGAACGATTCGCGTTCCAATAACTGAAGACCACAATTGCAGGCAATATTCTGGTATGCCCAGGATAATTCGTGCATCCGGCCTCCGCTGATTCTCAAAGGTCGTTCGCTTAAAGTCTGCATTTCCGCAGCGCGTTGAATGATTTTCTGATCAATATGGAGATACGCCCACAACTGACTAGTAGACAAATTGGCTGTTGACATCAACTGAATGGGAAAGTACAACAACGGCAGACTGAACCAGATTAGTTTTCGATTGATATAAGCTGCCTGGTTCGAAGCATATCCAACAGAAAGGATCAAAAAAGTGAGAAAATAGAGCGCTGTTCGTTCGTCAGGGTAATTCACACCGAGCAATTTTTCGAGCAGTATGGCACCCACTGCATTCAGAATTAGTAATAGACCAACAACTGCTGCAGAACTCCATTTGAATCGTGAAGATATCCACCCATACACCAGAGATCCGCCGCTTATCAACCCAATGATTGTAAGCATCCACGCCAGAGTCATCGACGGATAATCGAATTGAAATCTTGCAAAAGAATAGGAAGTAACACTTACGAATCCAGCCGTGCTACCGGTATAGAGCAAGCCCAGTACTTTCATTTTTAGGGCATAGAAAGACGCGAGCAAAAACAATCCACCACCAAAAAAAATCAACGTCAGCGCATGCTTTTTCCAATCCTTGTTTTTAAGATTCAATAGCTTCAATCCGCACATTCCCAGAAATATGATCAGGCAAAGCATTAGACTCATATTTGCCAAAAGCGCTAAAAACATAAAAGTCCACAGCCACCATTGATGCCTTAGCTCTCCTTTTTGCAGATATAGTGAGGCATGAAATACGGCTCCTAATAAAAATGAAATAGACATACCGTAGCCACGTGCCAGAGCGAAAAATTCGATTTGAAAAGATGCGGTAAGCATAGCCAATGCTACGAGCCATCTTACAACCGGCTGATGGATGGGAGAAACCAGTCGATACAGGTAAAAACAGAAAAGGGGAAACGTTAACAGATTCGGTAGCCTCAACCAAAAAACGTGGTCATTAAAAAGGTTAACGAAGGCATGCGCCAATGCTGAATTCAAGATGTGATTATTGGCATCCCACAGCGCAAAGTAGGGAATATAGCTGTCGACCTGAAGGTAGTGTAAAAAAGTAGCTGCCTCATCGTGTACGACCGGAACAAAATATGCCCGCAGACCTAAATACACTCCAATTACAGTTGCAACCAGTATGAATAGACGCTTCTCTGATTCATTCATGACCGGTAGTTCATGTTCCTGAGGCTATTCTTTTGGCCGTACCGTTCGCTGTTCAATACGCTTTTCGTAGTTCGAACCCTGGAATATTCGCTGAACAAATATGCCCGGAGTATGGATATAATTAGGATCCAGTTCACCCGGCTCCACCAGTTCTTCAACCTCTGCAATGGTAATTTTACCGGCCATCGCCATCATTGGGTTAAAATTCCGGGCTGTTCCTTTGTAAACAAGGTTTCCGAATTTATCTCCTTTCCAGGCTTTTACAATGGCATAATCGGCTTCGAGCGCTGATTCCAGAATGTGCGGTTTTCCGTTGAAATCACGGACTTCTTTTCCTTCTGCGACCTCGGTGCCATAGCCTGCAGGAGTATAAAAAGCGGGTATTCCCGCTCCACCCGCACGACATCTTTCGGCCAGAGATCCCTGTGGAATCAGATCAACCTCCAGTTCTCCACTCAACATCTGTCGCTCAAATTCTTCGTTCTCGCCGACATAAGAAGAGATCATCTTTTTGATCTGGTGTTTTTTTAACAACAATCCCAAACCGAAATCATCTACTCCGGCATTATTGGAAATACAGGTCAATCCGGTAACCCCTGACTTAACCAATGCGGCAATACAATTCTCCGGAATTCCACAAAGACCGAATCCCCCGAGCATCAACGTCATGTTATGCTGAATGCCCTGAATGGCAGCCGCAGCATTTTCGTATACCTTATTCATTTCTCAAATTCAATTTGCCTCCAAATTAACCAAATGAACGAACATCACCAATTGGGCGCGCTCCGGTCAAAAATACTTCCGTTCTGTTCTTTGAATATTTTACAGTCCAGCTCAACCCCCAGATCGCCCTCAGGTCGTTCAAAATCTTCGCCCGAAATTTCTATTTCCGGATCGTCTATCAACGAATGCATATAATATCCCCAGATGGGCAGCGCCATATTGGTTCCCTGTCCCAAAGCCAGTGTTCTGAAACGAACCGCTCGATCTTCTGCTCCCACCCATATTCCCGTAACAAGTTCCGGGGTTATGCCCATAAACCATCCATCGCTCTGGTTCTGCGTAGTTCCGGTTTTACACGCTATCGGAATATTACGGATGCCGTCGTATTCTCGATTGGGCAAATCGTACCGGAGTCGCACGGCAGTACCGGTTTTTTCGCCCGTGGTTTCATTGTAAACCCCATCAATGGTACCCTTCATAAGATCGAGCATTACATAAGCAGTCCGCTCATCCATCGCCTCATTGGTTTCGGGCATAACATCATAAATGGCATTGCCGTTCATATCTTCAATGCGCGTGATAATAATGGGTTTGATGTGCACGCCTTTATTGGCAAAAGTGGCGTTGGCCGAAGTAATTTCCATTACATTAATGTCTGCCACACCCAGTGCGAGTGAAGGCACCGGCTCAAGATGACTTTCTATACCAAGATCGCGCGCCAACTTTATGACTGCATCTGGTCCGAATTGTTTCATGACCCAGGCTGTTACCGTGTTCACAGAATTGGCCAGTCCCCATTTCAGAGAAACTGTGAAACCATAATTGCGGTCCGGATCCTGCGGAGTCCAGTCTTTGATCAAACCGAAAGTTCCTTTGTGAAAAGTAGTAGGTGCCTTCACGACTTCGTGGCATGGAGAATATCCTTCTCGGATTGCAGTAGCATAAACAAAAGGTTTAAAAGTTGATCCTACCTGGCGTTTTCCGGTGCGAACATGGTCGTACATGAAATGCCGGAAGTTGATGCCACCTACCCAGGATTTCACAAAACCGGTGCTGGGTTCAATGGAAACCATACCGGTTTGCAGAAAGCTTTTGTAATACCGGATGCTGTCCATCGGAGAAAGCAACGTATCAATTTCACCCGCCCACGAAAAAACGTGCATGGGCACGGGAGTATTGAAAACAATTTCAATAGAATCTTTCGGCACCACACGCCACGAATTCCCGCAATCCTCAGCTTCACAAACATAACGCTCTCCCGAATCGGTACTTTGGCGGGAAATATTCACCCGGCGGTGACATTCACCACATTCCTGACCTGTCAAAACGCGGTATCGTTCGGTGCGTTTCATGGCAGAAGTCAAAATCTGATTTACTTCTTCACTGTCAAGGTCGTTTGAAAACGGCGGGTTTTTCCATTTTTGGATGTCGCGAAAAAACTGCTTCTGTAAATTTGATCCTTCTCCCAGATGTGAAGCAACCGCTTGCTCGGCATATTGTTGCATGCGTGAATCAATGGTGGTATATACCCGTAATCCGTCGCGATACAAGTTGTACGGACTGCCATCTGGTTTGCTGTACAGATAATCTCCTGATTCTGTTTTCCGGTTAAAAAGATCGGTGAGATCCGACCGCAAAATTTCACGGAAATAGGGTGCCGGACCCTGTGCGTGATCGACTTTTTGGTAATTCAGACCCAGCGGCAGCGTGCGCAAAGAATCAAATTGCGCATCGGTAATGTGACCGTTTCGTTTCATCTGCCCCAACACCACCGCTCTTCGATCCATGGTCATTTCAGGCCGGCGCAAAGGGTTATAAAGAGATGGATTCTTACACATACCAACCAGCATGGCAGCTTGTTCGATTCGAAGTGAATCCGGAGATTGATTGAAATATACATTCGCTGCGGATTTAATACCGACTGCATTGTTCACCCAATCAAATTTATTGAGGTACATGGTGATGATCTCCTCCTTGCTGTATTGCCGCTCAATGCGCACCGCGATAATCCATTCCTGAAATTTCTGAAATACCCGCTTCACCGGATTGGACGAACGATTGTGAAAAAGCATTTTTGCTAGCTGCTGGGTGATGGTGCTTGCACCGCCCTTCTTTCCCATATACAAGACTGCACGTGATGTAGAGCGGATATCGATACCGGCGTGTTTCCAGAATCGTTCATCTTCTGTAGACACCAGTGCGTTTACCAGATCCGGTGATAAATCCTGATACTTAACGTTGACCCGGTTTTCGTGAAAATATTTACCCAGAACTTCACCATCCGAAGAAATGATTTCGGTGGCCAGATCGCTTTTCGGGTTTTCGAGTTCATCAAACGAGGGTAAATCACTGATGGAAGCGAGCCACAACATTGCCCCCAAACCAATAAACGGAGCAAGGATAATTAACCACAACAGCAGAAGGAGTTTACCGTAACTGCGCTTTTCTTTTGCAGGTGATTTCTTCTTTTTCTGGGTCATACCTTTTTAATTTCTCCGTGTGGTGGAGTTCCCTTTTTCACGCCCTGCCGCACAGGTAAAATATACCCGGCAAAGCTATTTATTTATGTCACAATTTCCTTCTGGTAAAAGGACGAAAATATCCCCACATTTCAGTATGGACAGCCATTTTAACGGAAAAAAATCCCATTCTGTATCGGTGTCTGGTTTTGATGGAAATTTTGTCTTAATATATTACGACTAAGTCAGGGAAGGTTATGGCCTTGCGGGTTCTACAACAATTCCCACATCCAGAATTTCGAAAATCGTATCCTGTCGCATGGCGTGTTCAATTTCAATGCGGTATGCTCCCTTCAGCGGAAATTTTTTCTGATACTGATACAGCACTTTATTGGTGATGATTTTATTGTCCATCACAAATCCGTTTCCCGATCCGAGCCACCGTCCGGCACGATCGGTCAGCACACATTCAATCGTATCTCTCGACTTCCGGTTGTTCGGAAAATAGGTGTGGACGAACAGGTAAATATTGCTGTACGGATAATCGGCGGTGTTGCGCAAGGTGATGAAAAAATGTTGCGGGTTGATGGTGTCGGTGACTTCAAACTCACCAGAAATACGTTTGTCACGAGGCCATATGCCGCCCGGAATTTCTTCTACAAACACATGTGTAGCAGGCGGTTCACACGCAACTGCAAAAAAACCCACCAGCAAAACAAATATCCGAATGTGCATCATGATGGTTTCGGTGCTCCTCCGCTTTGCCGTCGGTCACCTTGCGGACCACGCCCTTTACCCTTAGAATTTTTGCGCCGCTTTTTGCCTTTACTTTTTTGTCCTCTGGGTTTATCAAAACGGTGCAAGCTATCCTGACCAACAACGTTGTCGTAATCCGGTTTTTCTTCCACCACCACAACTTCTTCGAACTGCTTCAGGTCAGGCGGTATTATTCCTTTTTTATTCTGCTCGAGCAACGCGATTACCTGATCGGTTTTCAGACACACCGGTGTTCCGCCTTCTTCACCCTGATAGATGAACCACATTTTGCGTTCAAAAATATCGGATTTCACACAGAATGCATTGGCCTTTTTGGTTTTGAGCCGGGTATTGAAATCCGGAAAATCCTTCAGCGCTTCGAGATAACTGTCGAGCTCGTAATTCAGACAACATTTTAATTTACCGCATTGGCCCGCGAGTTTCTGTGGATTGATCGACAACTGCTGATATCGTGCAGCAGTAGTGGATACCGACCTGAAATCGGTAAGCCAGGTGATGCAGCACAATTCACGCCCACAAGACCCGATACCGCCAACTCTGCTGGCCTCCTGACGGGCACCGATCTGCCGCATTTCAATCCGCACTTTAAAACTGTCTGCCAGGTCGCGGATGAGCTGCCGGAAATCCACACGATCGTCTGCCGTATAAAAAAAAGTGGCTTTACTCATATCTCCCTGGTATTCCACATCGCTGATTTTCATGCGCAGATTCAGCGACTCCGCAATTTTCCGCGCACGAAACATCGTGCTGTCTTCGAGCGATCGGGCCGTTCGCCATTTTTCAACATCTTCCTGGCTTGCTTTGCGAAGTACTTTCTTCAGATCGCGGTCGTTTTCTTCTACCTTTTTCTTTTTCATCTGCAGCCGAACCAGCTCGCCTTCTGCCGAAACCACGCCGACATCAAAACCCGGAGCAGCATCAACAGCAACAACATCGCCCACCTGCAATTGCATGCGGCTGTCGTTTTTGAAGAATCCCTTTCGGATTCCTTTGAATCTTACTTCAACTATATTGCAGGGGCTGTATCCTTCCGGAACGGCAATATCCGCCAGCCAGTCAAAGACTTCCAGATTATTGCAGCCGTGTGTACCACAGGATCCGTTGCTTTTGCAACCTGCTGGTACTCCTCCTCCCTTCGAACAACTACTACATCCCATTTTCTTTCCTGTTTATCTGTACAAAATTATCAATATTGAAACAGGTTCTTAATCTGAATCGACAGGTTCATGAACAACACCTTCGGAGAAGCATTTCGTTCGATGTGGTACACCGACTTATTGATGATTTCCGACATCCGGTACTGCTGTTCGTGATTCATTATTTTTCCCAGATTCTTTGCGAGTGCCAGTGCCTCCTTATCCACCAATATTAAATGTTCCGTTCCTGCGGTGGCCAGTGCACATTGCCGCAACATCTGAAGCGAGTATATCAAAAAAGATTTCTGTCCTTCGCGTTTCAGCGCTGCAAATTCATCCAGCAATGCTACCCGCTTCAATCCGTCGGACTGCTGGTAACACGCCCGGAACCAGTCTCTGAAAAGGTTGAAAAACAATTCGTCACCACCCTCTTCGCGGCTCAGCTTTAAAGCCATATTCAGGTTTCCGTCGCTGAGAAAAGCCAGTGATTTTGCCTTTTCAGGTTGCAAACCATACCGATCTATCAACGCTCCTTCGAGTTCTGAATTGCTCAGTCGCGGAACGCGTACCAATTGCACCCTCGAGAGAATGGTTGGCAGCATTTCGTCGGCGCTGTTACCCACCAGCAAAAACAATGTTTTCGGCGGAGGCTCCTCAAGCAGCTTCAATAGTTTATTGGCAGCAGTAGCATTCATCGTTTCCGGCATCCAGATAATGGCTATCCGGTATCCGCCTTCAAAAGGTTTCATACTGATCTTCTGCTGAATCTCCAGTGCTAGATCTTTGGAGATTACCCCCATTTTGTTTTCATCAGCAATTACCTGCATCCAGTCGTTTAGCGTCATCAACGGGTTGTTCAGCAGATTCTCCCGCCATTCAACCATAAACTTCCCGACCGAAGTGTTTTTTTTGGGCTCCACCACCGGAAACACATAATGCACATCCGGATGTTGAATTCCTGCCATTTTAATGCACGAGGAACAACTTCCGCAGGCATCATTTTCTGAAGGGTTGTGACACAGAACGTAGGTGGCAAATGCAAGTGCCAGGGAAAGGTTTCCGCTGCCTTCCGGACCGAGAAAGTGAAGCGCATGGCTCACATGATTGTTGTGAACAGCGGTTAACAGATAATCGCGAACGGCTGTCTGACCGTCGATATGGTGAAAACTGATTGCCATTGGTGAGCCCTAAAAGTGAGGGCAATTCGTGAAATATGTTCTACTTTTGCCTTCAAATATACGGTGGATATGACGATAAACGACTACGATTTTAAAGGAAAAAGGGCGCTGATCCGCGTGGATTTTAATGTGCCGCTCGATGGCCGGTTTTCTGTTACCGACGATACCAGAATCCGAGCAGCTATACCCACCGCAAAACATATACTCGATGCCGGTGGATCGATCGTTTTTATGTCGCACCTCGGGCGGCCGAAAGAAGGGCCCGAAGATAAATTTTCGCTGAAGCATCTGGTTGAGCCACTGTCTGAATTGTTGGGCAGGGAAGTACAATTCGCCGGTGATTGTATTGGTGACGAAGCATTCAAAAAATCTGAAGCGTTAAAACCCGGTGAAATCCTGTTGCTCGAAAATCTTCGGTTTTATAAGGAAGAAACAGCTGGTGATAAAAGTTTCGCTCATAAGCTCTCCGAACATGGCGACGTTTATGTGAATGACGCATTCGGAACTGCGCATAGGGCACATGCATCCACGGCAGTTATTGCAGAATGGATGGACGACAAGTGCTTTGGCTTGCTGATGCAGAAAGAACTCGAAAACCTGAAGCATTTTATCGCCCACCCAAAACCTCCTGTTTCGGCAGTAATTGGTGGCGCAAAAGTTTCATCGAAAATCGGGGTGATACTAACGCTGCTTCCGAAGATCGACCGTCTGATTATTGGTGGTGGAATGGCCTATACCTTTGCGAAAGCCCTCGGTGGGGAAGTCGGAGATTCACTGGTGGAAGAAGACAAACTGGAGCAGGCGCTTCAGGTGCTCGAAGAGGCCAAGGAACAGAACGTGGAGGTGTTGTTGCCCGTTGATTCGGTAATTGCCGATGAATTCAACAACGAAGCTAGCCGCGACACCTGCGCCAGCGATGAGATTCCTCCCGGCTGGATGGGCCTCGACATCGGCGAAAAAACCGTGCAGCAATACCGCGCTGCCATTCTTGAAAGCGCGAGCATTTTGTGGAACGGACCCATGGGCGTTTTTGAAATGAGTAATTTTTCGAACGGCACGAAGAAGATCGCCGAAGCCATTGCTGACGCTACCGACAAAGGGGCTTTCTCGCTCATCGGTGGCGGTGATTCGGTAGCCGCTGTCAATAAATTTGATCTCTCAGACCGCGTAAGTTACGTGAGCACCGGCGGCGGGGCCATGCTCGAATTTCTGGAAGGAAAGGTGTTGCCGGGTGTGGCGGCCATTGAGGGGGAATGAAAAACCCAGTTCTGTCGCGCGCTTGCAGCGCGTGACAGGTGACTGGGGATCTAATAAAAAAAACCCTCAAAACAATTTGCTCTGAGGGCTTGGGCATATTTTAATTCCTACAACTGGAAATCTAATCGGCCAATTTGATCGCTTTTTTCACAAGCAATTCTCCGTCTACATACAAAGCGTAATTGTATACTCCGGCGGGTAATCCTGAAGCATCCCATTCATAGCGGTACTCACCTGCTGGTTGCTCAGCTTCTACCAATGTAGCCAACGGCTTTCCATTTCTGTCGAAAATGTTCAATATAACTTTGCCACCTTCTTCGAGTTGATCGCTGATGGTAGTTTGGGCCCGGAAAGGATTGGGTGTGTTTTGGTGAAGGATATTTTCGCCAAAGCCAGGTTTTGCATCCTCATCCGAACCAAAGCTTTTTAATCCATCTACACTGCAGCAATTGTTTATTTGCTGTTGGAGGTCGTCCAACTGGCTCATCACTTGGGATAATGTTTGATTCTGGGATTCGATGATGGATTGTTGTTCCTTCATTCCGGAAATTAGATAAGGAATAAGTCCAATATAATTTACCGACTGAAATTCAATAGCAGCTGAGATTTCGTTACCTAAGGTATCATACACTGCCGGTGCAGTTGTTTGTTTCACCAATTGTGGTAAAACTTCTGCAAGCTCTTGTGCAATAACACCTTGTTGTTCTCCTTCAGGTAGATGTAATTGGCTGAATTCTTCAGTTAGAAAGGAATATTGTTTGGGTTCTATTTGTTGAATTACCTCCAACGCACCTTCTAAAGGTTCAATATTCTGTTTCAAAGACTCATCAGAACCCATATATAACCCACTGGCCCATGTATTACCAACAAAAAATCCAGCCCAGTTTTCCACACTGGCCCCACCCGCTGAA
>CALDPJ010000296.1 GCA_937911795.1 uncultured Flavobacteriales bacterium
TCCTGCATCTCCGGCATTGTCGATACAGGCTATAGTTGTACCAGCGCAACCATCCCAAACCTCCACCACTACATCGGCACCGGCAAAAGGATTTACGGTAACGCCAACATGGTTTTCAGAAGCCAGCGTAAAGGTGTAGAAAACGTCTCCACCTGCACCACTGCCTTCACAAGTACTCATTCCGGTATCGGTAGCTCCGTACAGCGTCCCGAGTGTATTACTGGTAGCAGGGAAAGTAGCCACTGAAAGTGTTTGCGCGTCGAAACAGTCATTATTGTCAGGCACTGGAGGAGCCGGTGGAGTACAATCCGAAATCACCGGTGTACCCACAACAGGACAAACGTCAGCGATTATTTCAAAATCGGAAATTGTCCACTGACTGTATCCATTTGCTCCATCGTCGATGTATGAAATTCCGATATAAACCGCGTTCTCTCCGGCTGCAGCACTTAGATCAGCACTGATAGAACCGGCGCTGGTGATAATTGTTTCGCCATTCCACGTCGCGTTTGTTGGGCAAGGGTTGGCAGTGTAGTCGGTAGAATATTGAACAACCAGATCGGTAGTTCCAAAGCTTTCCTGTGCTTCAAATCCGAGTTGTAAGGAACTGGTAGCCGAAAGGTCGAGCGGACCAAACACCATCCAGGTTTCCACATCCTGTTCACAACCACCACCGCAGAATCCATTGGCTTCATAACCTCCTGTAACCGGTGTCCACGAAGCCGCACTTCCGAAGGCGTCTACTATTGCCCAAACAGGTTCTGCACAAGCGTCGATGTCTTCGTTAAGTACAGCAACATCTGCAGTAAGCCCGTGGTATTCAGCGTCTGAATTGGCATCGACAGTTGCTACGGTAATGGTCACCCATTGATCACCGTCCAAGATACCATCCGGCACTCCGGTTAAAGTAACGATCTGCGCAATATTCCAGTTATTGTTGTCAAAATTGAGTACTTCGGGTGAAACGGTTACTTCATCCTCATCTGCACTGGAAACCTCAAGCACAACCGGGGTAGCGGGCTCTTCGCCCAATGACACCTCAAAAGTTGTGGTGGTACCGTCTTCTGAAGTGTTTCCGGAAAAGTTATCGATAAAAATGAACGGCTCTGACATGCAGGTCCAAATCAGATCATCCATAGCAATGCGGTCTCCATTGCCCGGAGTAATAATTTCAATATCAACTACACCCGCCACATTTATTTCATTGATGGTTGTGGTAATAACACCGGAATCGTATGGTAAAAATCCAACGGAATTGCCGTTGATCAAAACCTCAAGATTTCCGGATCCGCCGGCAAATTTCCGTTGAGTCGTGAGTGTAAGGCTTCCAATTCCACCTGTGGCATCCTGCACTGTGAGCGAGCCGTTACGCACGGTGATGGCATCTCCGTTAATATCCTGGTCGGCACGGGCATCTGTTGCAATAATGTCGAATCCATCCTCACCAACAAATTCAATGGTCGCATAAGATCCTGAACCCGTTCCCATGTTGCTGAATGTTTCGTTTCCGCATTCAGGAGCAGGAACAACACATGCTTCAGGTGCCGTGAACAAAGCCGGATTACTACTTGTGCACGCCGGATCAAGCGCAAAAGAAACCTCAACATCAACGTCCTGTCCGTCAGAATCGCCGGTGATTTGAACGGTTTGAGGAGACGTGGTCATCGCAAAAACTTCACCGTTCACCACCAGATTTCCACCGGGTCCGTTGGTATATTCTACAGTGATGTCTACCGTATAACTATTATCGGTTTCATCGCATGCAGAAAGATTTGCAAAAGAAACCTGATCGATGCTGCAATCCGAACCTCCACATGGTAGTGGTGGCACTCCAAAACCGACTAAATCCTGTCCTCCACCAACGGTTTCAAACCGGATGCTGGGATCGGCCCATCCGTCCGGATCACCGGTTGTGATATCGCATTTCAACGCGATGTTTTGATCTTCCGTGGAAATACCATCACCGGTCCAGGCAGAACCCGGATCAACCAATGGCTCTCCGAAAACGTCTTCAATGACTCCGTTCAATTCGAGAGCCAATGCATCATCTCCATTGAATGAAAAAGACTTTTCGACATATAAAACGCTACCAAGACCTTCACTAAGAAGGTAGGATCCGATATCTGAGGAACCAACCACCATAACTTCTCCATCGGCCAGCACTCCTGAATTAATTGCAATATCTTCAGAAAGACCACCGCCGTTAACGCTTTTCAAAACTACCAGTTCCTGTTCAGAAAAATCGATAGTTGAACCCGTTTGATTCCAGATTTCGATGCCTTTTGGCTCTGTACCCGAATCGGTATCTATGTACTGACTAATGAGTAATCCCTGAACATTCAACACTTCGCAAGATTCCGGAGCTGTAAAAAGCGAAGGAGCGATGGCTGAGCACCCAGGATCGAGCGAAAAAGAAACGCTCACATCCACGTTATTTCCGTTCGCCACTTCAGTAATGGTTACGGTTTGCGGAGACCCGGTGATTGGGAAAGATGCGCCATTCACGATCAAACTCCCGTCCTCCGGAGCATCGGTATAAATTACCGTGATTTCTACCGTGTAGGTATTGTCCTCTTCGTTGCATTCGGACAGGTTGCCCCATGAAATGGAATGAATAAAACAGGTAGAAGGCTCCCCACAATCCGGCGCAAGTCCAAAGCCGGTCATATCTGATCCGTCTGCGACATATTCAAAACGCTCAGAAGGATCGCTCCATCCGTCGGTATCACCTGATGTAATACCACACAAAATCTGAATGTTTTCATTCACAGTCGATACACCACCACCAGACCAGGAAGAACCCGGATCTACTCCCGGAGTTCCAAAAACATCCTGAACTTCTCCACCGAGTTCTATAACCAATGCGTCATCACCATTAAACTGAACGTTGTGAGAGATAAATAAAACTCCCGACAAACCCTGATCATTCAGATAGGTTCCAACTTCAGGAGTTCCTATTACCATCACCTCACCAGGGGCAAGCGCACCAGAGTTGACTACAACAAGCTGTGAAGGCGTGCCTCCATTCGTTCCTTGCAATACAACCAATTCCTGATCAGAAAAATCAATTAAAGATCCGGTCATGTTCCACAATTCAATTCCTTTATAAGGAGACCCTGAATTGGCTTCGATGTACTGGCTGATGAACAGCCCACCGCTTTCTTCCGAAGGCTCAGTTCCCACGGCGCCGCTTAATTCTACGGTCACATCTTCAGCATCGGCACTGGAAATAATCAGGTTTTCGGAATAGGTTCCAGAAGACAATCCCGCAGCGAGGCGGGCGTAAATCAAGGTTTCGCTTACTTCACCATTGGTAGGATTTAAGTCCGGAAGTTGATTGGTGTAGGTCACATCATCGTACGAAAATTCAAAATCGGTTCCGGCAGAGAAGGAAATTTCTTCAGTCAGATTCGTACCAGAAAGCGTAAAAGATTGTGAAGCGGATGGGCCGTTACCTTCTTCATAGTTGAGATTGCTAATGGTTGTTGGTGAAACGGATATTACGGATGAGCCAGCAGCCCCATAATCTGTAAGTGTCAGGTCATCTATGTTTATTCGCCTGTTGCTTGATCCGGTGGTTGAAACAGAAGAAATACGAATGCGTACATCATCCGGAACATCCAGCACTTCGGAAAATAATTGTACCGTAGCTGTTGCAGTAAACTCGCTACCGAGTTGTGTCCAGCTAGTGCCATCATCCGTGCTGTACTCTACCTTCCAGGCAACCTGACTGTCCGACGAATATCGACGGTAGTAAAAAGAAACTGTGCCTACCCCACTTTTGTTTTCCAGCATGGTCAAGGATGAGCTTCCATAACCGCGCATGCGTGCTGAACGCGCTCCATTTTTCCAATCGTTTGAATCTGTTCCTATTAGCGCTTCTGTCATATTCCAGTCCAGCCCGGAAAGAGTGGCTGTACCTGACGCGTAACTTCCTTTCGTTTCTGATGGACCTTCAAAATCCACAATGTACTGGGCTTGCAATGACCCCATGCAAAAGAGGGTAAATGCTGTCGCCAAAAAGGCTGGTAATATTTTCAATTTTACAGGAGATAATTTCAACTTTGGAGGGCTTTTTAAAGCGCCTCTCACTAGTTGAGCAGCCACTACTACGACCTGTGATAAAGGATTAGGTGTAACTTTTTTCATAACAGAGAGGTTTTGTCGATGAACTAAAAATAAGAGGAGATGAACAATATTTTATTGTCCACAAAGGAACTAAAAAAAGAGGAAATTACCGCTGTATTTCAGAGACTAAAAGATTCAAAAATCAGCTTCTTAACACATCAAAAAGGTTAGCTGCTGATTCTGCAATAAATATGAAATATCGGTTTCAATCGTGCCACAGAACATACAGCTAAATTTAAAATAGCTTAAAGAAGAGGTAATACTCCAATCGCGGTTACATGGCTTTTGAAGTGGCATGGGGATGCTTGCCCGACCGGATCATAAAGTAAATTCCAGCCAGCACAAAAGGAATACTGAGCCACTGCCCTGTGGTTAGAAGATTTCCAAGGCTATCTTCGAAACCGCCCTGGCTTTCTTTAAGGAACTCAATGATAAATCGGAAGCCGAAAATAAGAATCAGGAAAGCACCGAAAATACGACCGAGATATTTTCCGGCAGATTGTTTCCAGTACATCCACATCAGGATTCCAAAGGAAAGCAGGTAGCAAAGGGCTTCGTAGATCTGGCTCGGGTGCCGCGGACGCAAATCCAGACTTCCGTCGGGCAGGTAGAGGTTGGCATGATGAAAAATAAATGCCCATGGAACATCGGCGGGATCACCCACAATTTCGTGGTTCATTAGATTGCCCACCCGGATTAGGACACCGGCCAGTGCAACGGTTATCACTACCCTGTCAAGAATCCACAAAACCGATCGTTTGGATACATTTCTGGAAAACAGCCACACGGATAAAATGATGCCAACAGCGGCTCCATGACTCGCCAAACCACCTCTCCAGACTTTAACAATTTCGCCGAGGTTCTGACTGTAATAATCCCAATCGTAAAAGAAAACATGGCCCAGCCGGGCACCGACCACTGTTCCGATCACTACATACCACAGCACTTTGTCCACCCATTCCACCGGAATGTTTTCGGCTACAAAAATTCTACGCAGCAAATAAAAACCCAGCAGAAAGCCGGTAGCGAATAGCAGGCCGTACCATCGTAGTTGAAAATCTCCTATTTCCAGTATCCACGGGTCAACCGTCCATTCGATGTAGTTCAAAATCATTGATCAGCTTTTAAAAAGATGCCACGAAGATAATTGAACTGTACGAACCGAACCCATGCGTTGCAAATCGAATCCCATTCACGGCACAATAATCTTCTGCGTGCCCGACTGCTCACCGGCAATGACTTTGAGAATGTATTGCCCCGGAGCCAGATCGAAACCTGTTAATAGCACCCGGTGCTTTCCGGCTGACATATTTTCGGAGTGAAGGAGAATTTCCTTTCCGGATACATCCACAACAGAAATTTTTACAGGCTGCGTGTGAGTCAACTGAAAAGTGACACTAGAGTGCTCGTTGATCGGATTCGGAGCAACCACAATCCCGTTTTCCTGTGTTGGTTCAAGTATAGAGGTCGGCGATGAAAACCCGACAAAAGTTACCGTATTGTTTCCGTTTGGAATGGCGAGGGTATCGATTGGCTGCGCATAGCAAATATCTGCAGGGCTACTGATACCGGGCGCCGTGATGATTTCACTGACACTAAAATCGCTGTTGTAGCGCGTAATTCTGTTGGGTGACCAGGATGAAATGTAGAAATTATCGGATCCGTCGTTGTCGATTCCGTCGATATTTCCGAGGGCCGTGGTTACAAGGGTGGAAACTTCGTAACCCGGCAGACTCACTTGTTTCACCGGAGCGTTCTGGCCCCAGTTTACAAATATCAGCCGATCTTCCACTTCGTCATAAACAATCCCGTTGGGTGTGGTGAGGGTATTGGCCACCACGAGGGCTGCTAGCGGATTGTCGTAATCACTGACATCGATCTCGTGGATCCTTTTCGCCGAAAAATCAGTAACCCAAAGCCGGTTGTTCCCGTCGCTGGCCATGCCGTTTAAAAATGCAGCGCCCGCAATGGAAATCTGCATCACTTCGCTTTCTGAGGTCAGATCATACCCATAAACGGTGTTTCCATCGATTGCGAATAAGGTATTGTTCATGACTTCCATTCCATAAGATGCCTGCAGACCACTACCGAAAAACGAAATGGTTCCGTCCTCCGCTCGTTGAACGATGCTGCTGCCATTGGTCGAGGAGAAAAAGCGATTTTCGATGGGGTCGTATTCGAGGCTTTCGCCTGAAAAATTCTGGGCTGATGTAAGTGCAGTTATAAACAGGCAAAAGGTGGTCAATGAAAAACGGAGCATGGTTCAAATTTTTTCCGAAACTACACTTTATCCTTTTTATGTCGGGGATTTTTCGGAACCGGATCATAGCCGTGCGTTCCCCATGGATGACATTTCGAAATTCGTTTCATTCCGAGCCAGACTCCTTTCGCAGCTCCCCATTCTTCGATGGCCTCAACGGCATATTGTGAACAGGTAGGCTGATGGCGGCACGTGCTTCCGAGCAACGGCGAAATGGTGTATTGATAGGCCCGGATCGGAAGGATGAGTAAGGTTTTGAACCACTTCATAATGCAAAGGTAATGGTTTGAGGAATGAAGTCTGCCGGTGATTCAAATTCCGGATTACGGAATAAAAGAAGCCGTTGCCAACCAATTGGACAACGGCCTTTCAAAATATTCGGTTGAAACTTACTGCTTGATAATCACCCCGGTGGCCTCGAAGGCAAGTGCGTATTCCGGTTCGGTGATGGTTTCGATTTCTTCGGGAGTTTTTCCGGCGTCTTCGGCGTAGTGACGCAGCATTTCTACAGAGGTAGTATCCAGGTAAGCAATTCCTTCCATGATCACTTCTTTTCCGTCGACCCCTTCTTTAGGAACAAAAAATCCATAGTCTTTAAAAGTAACGCGCATATCTTCTTCTCCGTCGAGATCAACTTTCATCCAGCAGCCTTTCATTTTACAGGTTTCGTGAATTACGGTAGTTACTTTGCCCTCGAACTGACCTTCGCGCTGTACGATTTCTGCGAGCTGGTTTACTTCAATGGCACCCTCGGTAGTGATTGAATCACCGTAATAATTCAATCCGGAACTGGTAGTGGCGGTTGTATCGGTTGTGGTTTGATCAGTAGTATCTGAACCTTGTTGATTTTCACAGGCTGCAAACATTGCGGCAACAGCGAAGAGTGCTATAAAGTGTTTCATTCCTTTAATTTGGAGATTGGTGAGCTGCAAATCTAAAAACATTCGCTTAAATTATTGCGAGACGATAATGAATTCTGTTCGCCGGTTTTGTGCGCGTCCTTCTTCGGTACTATTGTCTGCCACAGGCTTTGTAGGTCCTTCTCCCTTGTAGGTAATATTGGCTCCTTTTACTCCTTTTTCCTCGAGGTATTTCTTCACCTCAAAAGCGCGTTCGTGGGAAAGCAGCATGTTCATCTCTTCGTCACCCCGATTGTCGGTATGGCCAACAATCTGCACTTTCATATTCGGATTCTTGTTCAGGTAGAGCGCAAATTGCTGAAGAATCAGTTTCGACTTCTCATCAATGGCAGCCGAATTCGTCGAATAAAAAATATCGTGAATTGTATAAGGTTCGCCGACTTTTATCGGTTTTACTTCTGATTTCACTTCCGATACGCCATGACTTTCCTCAGCGTCTTCTTTCGTAAAAACCCGGGCTTCAAAAGCATGACCTTCTTTTTCGATTGTCATCACCACATCTTCGTGTTCTACATTTACTACAGCTACGTAGCCGCCGTTCTCTTCATTCACAGGAACCCGCTCTACCCGCTTGGACTCAGCATAGTGTAATTCAACCCGGGCGTCTGTTACAATTTCTCCCTTCTTGTCGCGCATTTCACCCTTCACAAGCATAATTTTTTCGGGACGTGCTTTTTCAGGAACTTCGAATGAAATGACGTCCAGACCCCGTGCTCCGCGGATTCCTTTTGAGGCATAAAAGGCTTGTTTTCCATCGGTGCTCACGATCAACCCGTGTTCATCATCAGCGGTATTGATGGGAATGCCGATGTTTTTCGGAGCTGACCATGAATTGTCCTCAAGCTGGCGCGTATAATAAATGTCATATCCACCTGCTCCCGGACGGCCCGTTGCAGAAAAGTACAGCGTTTTGCTGTCGGTGTGCATGAACGGTGATTTTTCGTGGCCAGATGTATTAATCTGCTCTCCGATGTTTTTTGCAACTCCCCAGTTTCCATCTTCTCCGCGGATGGAATAGTAGATATCGATCGTGGGATTTCCTTCTTCATCGGGCGTACTGTTTTCGCGCGCCGAAGCAAAAAACAACGTCTTTCCGTCTGCCGAAAGTGAAGGCTGTGCTTCCCAGCCATCTACGGTATTTACATTTTCGCCAAGATTTTCCAGTCCGCCCCACATGTATTCTTCGTTGCCGGTGCGTTCGTTGTATAGTTTCTGAAAAGTTGAGCGGTACAGGTCGCAGTTGTTGTAACCCATTTTTCCGGGACGACAAACGGTAATGATCATTTCGCGGTTGTCTATGGACAAGGTAACACCGCCGTAATTATCACCGACATTAAAGGGCACGGGTAAAGGTGTTCCCTGGTCAAAGGTTCCGCGTGGTGTGTCTCGTTTGCCGAGCGTAAATTCTTCCACTTCGCGACCGTACAGATCACCTTTCGATTTTTTTTCGAGTTTCCGCGTGTAAAAAATCATCAGGTTATCGGGTGATAACATGGGTAGGTATTCATCCCATTCTGATGATACACCTTCTACAATTTTAGGATTAAAGGGCACGGGGTTGTTCAGAAATTCGGCGTAAAATTCGATCTCCGGAATGATTTCCATCACATCGTCATACTTGCGGTTAAAGTCTTTCGCCATTTTCTCGGGTTCATCGGGAAATTCCACAAAAGCCGTAAAATATTTTAGTGCATTGGCGAAATCCTGACCGGCGTAATATGCTACTCCGAGGTAATAATACACATCGCTGTGATAGTTTTCGCAGAGCTCTGTGAGCGTAATGAAATAGCCGATGGGAACTTCATAGCTGGTTTCGCCTTGCTGGGCCCGTTCAAAAGCCGCTTCACCCAAAGCGAAATAACACTCTACACAATTAGCGTCTTCATCTATCGCCTCCTGCAGAAATTCATAACGCTCACGCGGCTGGTATTTCTTCGTGTTCTGGCTCTGTTCCAGCAGTTTCTTCGCTTTATTATTTTCGGTTGGCGCACAATTCTCTTCCTGAGCGAAGCAGGTTCCGATTGAAAGCAAACACAACGTTAAAAAAATCTTCATGCTTTGTTTTGTAATCTTCGAACTGAATGGTTAGTGGTTAATTGATAATTGACAATGGTTAATGGTGAATGATGAATGGTGAATGGTTAATTGATAATTGATAATGGTTAATGGTCTCATCACTCCTATCTTCTATCTCATCATTCATCACTCATCATTCATCACTCATCATTCATAACTCATCACTCCTATCTCATATCTCATCACTCCTATCTCATAATTCATAACTCAAATCATCTCACCTTCGCTTCCGCATCATCAATCAATTTATCGCCTTGTTTTTTCGCTTCGTTTACAACATTCTTCGCTTGTTTATCGGCTTCTGATTCAATTTTAGCGGCGCTTTTATCGGCCTCTTCAATCAGTTTTTCTCCGGCTTTTCGCGCAGCGGCTTTTGTGATCGGGTTGTTGGCTTCGTCCTCAAGTCTTTTGGCAGCGCTTCTACCTTCTGCACGAACTCTATCGGCTTGTTTCTTCGCTTCTGAACGCAATCTGTTGCCTTGCTTTTCTGCTTCGGAGATTATATTTGCAGCCTGTTCGCGCGCTTCTTCTACCGCGCGATCCACAGCTTCGCCCTTCGCTTTATCAATTTCCTCCTTGATTTTTTCCTTGGCAATATCACCGGCGCTTTTGCCACCGCCCATCCCGCCGAAACTCGGACGGAAGGTTGGTTTTTCGACGGTACCTCCCACTAATACATCCACTTCTATTTTATCACCCAAAGAAAATTCCTGACCAAGGAAACTGGCCGCCTGCCCCATCAGGCCCTGCACCATATCCATGGCTCCGCCTTCGAGCATTTTGGTGGGAATATTCATTTTCAATACGTAATCAATGGTCTGGTCGAGTCCCGTGCTTCCTGATACATTGGTGTTGATCTGATCGATTTTCACATCAAACGGCTCCACGTAGGCCCGGCCTTCCAGTATCTCAAAATTAAATTTCACATCCTCGATATTTTGTTTGGCGAGCCGGTCAATCTTCAAGGTTTTTGCCAGTTCATTCAACGGTTCGAATCCTTCGATGAACACATTTTTGCTTTCGAAATTTCCTTTTCCATAGATACTCTCCATCACCGGACTCATCGCGCTGTCCAGCTCAGATTGAAAGATCATTTTGGTAGAAAATTTACCGGTAGCATTTTTCGCCAGTGGCATCAGTTTTTCCACGGTTACAAATGTGGTGGCTGTTTCGCGGATATCCAGTTCACGGGCATCGAAAGCAAAATCGACCTCCGGTTGAGCAAGATTTCTGGAATCGTAGGTTCCATTCATCACTACCTCGCCTTCCAGCACATTCATATTCACGTTGTTCATTGTCAGCTGCTGATCGGCTACCCGAATATTTCCGGTCAAGTTGCTGACGGTAATATTGTCATAAATCAGTTCATCAATCTGTGCATTCAGATCAAAGCGAATGTTGGCCGGCACTTCAAGTACTTCGTAGCTTTCTTCGGCTTCTGCAGTCTCTTCACTTTCTTCAGTTTCGGCATCTCCTTCATCACCCATCAAAGCGTTCAAATCGATTCTGTTCGATTGCAGATTGAGCTGACCAACCAGCATAGAATCTTTGAGCGCATACGCGAGGTAATTCTCCAAACGCCCCTGTGCCGACATATCCATACCCTCCATCTGAAGATCGAGTTTAGAGAGTTCGGCGTATTGCGGGGTGAAATTCATATTGGCTTCGGTGATGGTCATATCATAGCCATCTTCGCTGTTGTAGCGGAAATCGCGCAGATTGAGAAAACCCGCAGCGTGAAAATCTTCGTATCGTTCCTCCTCGATGGCCGAATACCGTCCGCGAAGTTCAACATCGGCTTCGAAAGATCCGCTCAACTCTTCTTCCATCGGAACCACCTTCGACACGTTCGCAAAATCCAGATTGGCTTTGATATCGGCATTAATATCCGGATCTGACATCGGTGTTTTCAGCATCAACTTCATGTCTACCGGATTGCCGGCCATTTCAACGTGAAATTGAGAAACATCTACGGTCATTCGGTCGAGGTCGCCACCGGGATGATCGATTTTGCAATTGATGGTAATGTTATCGGCAGAGGCGGGCAGATCGGGATATTTGAGACGACCATTGTCTACGATCAATTCAAGTCCGAAGCCGGGATATTCCTCTTCGGTGTAGGTGCCGCGAGCGTGTCCATTGAAAGCCAGTGTTCCGGTGACGTCGACTCCTTCGAGATCGCTGGCAAATTCTGCGGGAACCAAAGAAAGGAAATGGCGGAACTGACCTTCTTTCGCATAAAATGTCAGATCCATATCGATCGGATCTTCAGGCATGGCCACCCATCCATCAATTCCGAGTGAAAGTTCGTTCAGGTCGATTTGATTGTCTTTGAGTGTGTACTTCGAATTGTTCATGTCCATTTCGATGTCCATATCGGCATCGAGCCGGGCGCGGTTCAGGTATCGGATTCCGTCGTAATCCACATCCATAGATTCGATGGTGGTTTCGGTGTGAAGGGTGAAAAGATCCTGCGTAAAATCTCCGGATCCTTCGTGGTCGAGTCCGGTAATTACGACCTTGGTCAGCAGCGGAACATCGTCGTAACTCAGGCTGATGTCTTTCAGGTAATATCGCTTGAGCTCAATATTGTACTCGCTGGCGGAAGTATCGGCGACAGTTTCTTCTTCAACCTCGCCCGAATCTTTCATGATGTCGTAGTTGGCCTGTTCGTCTTCGGTCACGCGAACGTCAAAACTGGAATTCACCATTCCGAGTTCTTTGATCACTACGTTTCCGTTGAGCAGCGGCATAATGTTCACTGTAATATCCAGTGCTCCGATTTCTGCCATGCGCACGCCTTCGAACGTGCCGTGTCCATCAACGGTGACGTCTTCAATCCTGAAATTCAAGTTCGGGAAATTTCGGAGTAGCGAGAGATCGAAGTCGCCGAAATTTACGGTTGCATCGAGTTGTTCGTTGGCTGTTTCTTTGGCAAAGGCAACGAGTTTGTCTTTAAACAGAAACGGTATTGCCACCAGCGCTCCGATAAAGAGGATGACAATGATCAAAAGTACGAGCAGAACTTTCTTCATGGAAATGCATTTTAATTGGGTAGAACACAAAGCTAAGCATCTGACGGTATTTTTAGCGGAGCAGAATGAGAAATAAGGTTAACGGGGAAAATAGAAAATCAAAACCTCTCCCTATTTTCCCCGGGGAGGGATGGAGCCGGGTTCCAAAGGAGAAAGGTGTTGAGAAAAGAATTTTTAACCTTTTACCATTTCCGGATTCATTTCACCTTCGGAGCTGGCAATGATGGCCGAAACAGCGCCGTCACCGGTGACATTTACCACGGTTCGGCACATGTCGAGAATCCGGTCGATGGGGAAAATGAGTGCGATCCATGCGGGATTTAATCCTACTGATTCGAGTACGATAATCATCAACACCAGACCTGCGCTCGGGATGGCCGCAGCTCCGATGGAAGCCAATGACGCCGTGATGATAATCACCATTTGCTGCCCGATGGTCAGGTCAACCATGTGAAACTGTGCCAGCGCAACTACCGCAATAGCCTGATACAAGCTGGTCCCGTCCATATTGATCGTGGCTCCGATCGGCAACACAAAACTGGAGGTACGTTCGGAAACACCGAGGTTGTCGTGCACACAGTTCATCGTCACCGGAAGTGTGGCCACCGAAGACGAGGTAGAAAAAGCGGTGATCTGAGCATCGCGCATCGCGGCAAGAAACCCGCGGTATTTGATGTCTTTAACCAACGTTGATACCAACAACGGGTAAAAAAGAAAGGCCATAAACACCAAACCAATAATTACTACAAATCCATACCACAGAAGGAATGAAAGCAGTTCTGTGAATTTCTCGGGATCGGTTCCGGCAGCCTGCACCACTTGCCCGGCCATGAGCGCGAACACGAAAAACGGCATGGCTTTCATCACCACCCAAACCATTTTCACAAAGACCTCGTTCAGTCCGTCGATTAATCTGAAAACGGGTTTTTGCTTATCCTCTGGAAGTGTGACGAGCACGATTCCAAACAATATGG
>CALDPJ010000297.1 GCA_937911795.1 uncultured Flavobacteriales bacterium
CTCTTTCCCTACACGACGCTCTTCCGATCTGGGCAGCAGCCATAGCCGATACATCGCCACTTTTGAAAACCATACCGCAGCCGTTTTCCTTCACCACTTCCGCCTGTGCCACCGAGTCCGAGGCAATCACCGGAAGTTCAAAAAGCATGTACTGAAAAACTTTATTGGCCACTCCGATATCGTGCTGTTTGCCGCTGAAGATGGGTGAGAGTCCGGCTGTACAGGCTTTTGCATAGGTAGGGAATTCAGAAATGTCAATCCACGGTTTGTGCAGAACAAATTCCGCTACCGAAGGATCTGAAATGCGGCGTTGAAATTCTTCCTGCTCAGCATTGTTTACATTTCCGGCCAGCAGAAGACGTACATCATGACCCTGTTCCCGCAGCAATTTCACCGCGTCGATGGCCGTGTAGACGCCGCGTCGTTCGGCAATCACCCCAAAATAAAACAGCCATTTGCTTTCGGGATGGGGTAGCGGATTCGGTTTTACCGGAAATTTCAGCAGCGTTTCGTGATCGGGAACATTGGGATAAACAGCGAATTTTTTATCGTTGAGCTGGGGATATTCCGAACAAAGTTGTTTCTGATAAAATTCACTCAGCACAACAATACCATCGGCTTGCTGAAGCAGTTTAACTTCCAGGTTTTTCCAATGGCTTGCGCGGGAAATAAAGCTTCCGGGAAATTTCTGTGTCCATCGATAGTTCTTCACCGCAGCGGGATAATTCTCGTGCAGATCAATCACCAGCGGCAGTTTCTTTTTGCGCGCTGCGGAAGCGCACGCCAGAGCCATGTACAAATCGTGCGCGTGAATGACATCGATTTCAAAGTCGTCAATAAAAGCAAGAATTTCCTTTTCCCAAAACCGGTCGTAAAAGGGCAGCCGGAGCTGAAAGGCAAACAGGTAATTCTTCAGTTTCTGCGGAATGGGAATTCTCCGGATTCGCACGCCATCCATGTCTTCAATCGGGGAGTGCTGTCCGAAGTTCAACGCCAGAACATACACTTCATTTCCACCATTTTGCAACGCTCGTGCCTCATTGATCACGCGGTTGTCGCCGGTGTACGGATTGTCCAGAACCATTCCGATGTGTTTCATGACCGGAGGTTTTGGTAGAGTTTGTACAATTTCGAATTCGACTTCCGTACCTGAAAATAAGTGTAGGGTGTTCCACCGAAAGTAGAGAAAAATTTCTCGATGCCGGGGTTCATGCTCCCCTCGAAATCGAAACACAAGGCTTTGCTGTGCGCCAGCTGAATTCCTTCCCACAGCACGTGCGCCATGGCTCCCGAACTTTTATCGGATTCGCGCACGCCACCGGTGAGATAGTACAGCCGGTTTTGGTCCCACGCGAATAAAGCCGCCGCTATGGTTTCACCGGAAGCATCACGGATTTCGAGAATTTCTCCGCAGTGATTCTTGTTCAGGTATTGGTACAAACTTTCCAGAATGGCGGGGTCAAAAGGATGATCATCACCTTTGCGCTGATACGAATCGCGATTGAGATCGAAAAGAGTTTGACTGGTTTCCGCGGTAGAAACAGCATTTTGTTTTTCTGATTTCCTGATTTGCCGCCGGATGTTGTCGCGAAATCCGTTGATCAACGACTCGGTAGTGGTGTGAAAAGTTTCGAGCCGGTAGGTGATTCTCGGTTTGACTTCAAAACCCTGCCATTGAAACGGAAGCCAATAGAACGGCAGAAAATTTAATTCTGCCAGAATAGGTTTTTCCGCGGAAATGGTTTCGGCAATCGAAGTAGAAATATGGCGGGCTACCGAAGTCTGACGCGCGGTGGAGAGACTTTCGTCCTGCGGGAAATCCAGCGAAAAATAGGGCATGTATTGCGGCATCACAATCCGTTTTCCGGGCAGTCCGTTTTTTACAATCAACGGAATGGATCGTTGAAATTGTGGGGTGGCAATGTTCAGAAACTGCAGTTCCTCATGATCCCGATAAAGATGCGCCGCCAACGCGGCGGAAAACAAAAAGCCGGAATCGTATTCCTGCTCAATAGCCCGGGGAGCAATGTCTACCTGAAGTTGAAGTGCCAAAGCGTTTTTTTGATTGGTTCGAAAGTTACTGTTTGTAATCGAAACCTAGATACGCGGCGTAGTCGCTGACCTGTTGCAGGAATTCGCGCTGGTCGGAAGGAGACCAGTTGGGCCACGATGGAAAATTTCCGGATTTCTGTGCGTTTACTTTCTGGTTGAGTTGGTTCGAAATCACATTCGGTTTCAAATCGATTTCGAGCCATTGCATCAGGGAGGAAACGGCATCGGTATTCAGTTCCGAAAAGTTAAAGCGACGATATCGCTCAGCAGGAAGGGTAGCCAAGTATTGATCGATCAGTTGATTCGTTTCCCGCCACAGCCACGAAATTTTCGCGACGCGGGAAAAATCTTTCCATTGAGAAGCTTCCGGCTCTGTCACCGGAAATGGGCGCGCAAAATCGTACATCCCGTTGTTGTACCAGTCGCGGTTCATGCCCGATTTTACAAATCCGGCCGGGTCGCGGTAGAGGTGCACGAACTTCGCATTCGGAAAACATTCGGCCAAAATTGGCGCGAAAAAAGTAATGCGGTTGTTGGTCTCGACGTACCGCTTTTTCTTTCCCACGGCTTCGATCATCAGGTCCTGCCGGGCAGCATAAACAATTTCGGACAACAGCTTTTTTACGGTTTCGTCAGATGTTTGATTGGTTTTTTCGAGCTGATAGGCCAGCAGACTTTGCTCGTAAAGCTCGGGATCGGTGTTGTGGTGGACCGAAAGTTGGTTGTTTTTCTGCAGTAATTCGGTGAACCACCGCGTGCCACATCTGCCGGTAGAAAGGAAAAAAACGGGTTGAAATTTCTCCGAAGCAAGATATTCCCGCGCTTCTGACGGAGCGGGTTTCGCACCGAATATTTTCGCTTTTAATCCTTTTAAAACCATGAGCGCAAGGTACGGATTACCATTTGGCTGTTGATGCGCAAAATGCCCAAAGCACCGAAAATCATTACTACAAACAACACCGCCCTAATCAACAGTGAATCGAGTGGAGGCCAGTGAATGGCCAAAACACAAATTGCCGCTCCGGCAAAAATGACAAACACAATCCGGATCAGATTCTTCAGCTCAGCAAAATCGCGGTAAACCCGGGTGCTGTTGTGGTAGGTCATGATTACCATGGCCAGCATCGAAATAACAGACGATGCGAGTGCGCCATAGATCGGGTGAATTGGTACCAGGATCACTGCTGTCACCACATTCACCACAAGTGCTACCACCACAATCGGGATGTTCTTTTTTGTCTGATGTGCAAAATGAAAAGCCATTGTCAAAAAGTTCTGAATTCCCGACAGTCCAATGATGATTCCGAAGTAAGGAATGTAAAGGTAAGCCTGAACGTAGTCATCGTCTTTGGTGAGAATTTCGAGAATCGCTTCGCTGAACAAACTCAGGAACCAGATCGATACCATCACGAGTAGACTGACAAACCGGATGATCGTCGGTTGCAGTCGCATAAATTCAGAATCCTCGTGGCGTCGAAAAGCAATGGAAGTGTAGCCCATGAAAAAGGCATTCAGGATCATAAAATTCACGATTCCTGCGAGTTTCGCTGAGATGCCATAAATTCCGATATCTGCAAAATCATGGAAAAACCGGATGATAAACCGGTCACTGGTGGCCAGTAAAATCGTAATGACCGAGGTGAAAACAAGCGGGTAACCGTAATTGATCAATCCTTTCATCTGCGGAATATCAACGCGGTATGGTGTGCGACGCCAGTAGAGCAAGGCAAGAGCAGCAATCAGAAAGGCAGTGTGCGCAGCGAGAAAACCGGCGACTACGCCTTCAATCCCCTTGTTTTCGATTTCGAGTTGCCAGTAAATAACGCCCACCAGCACCACCAGTTTAATCACCGAAAGACTGACAAAAGTGAAAGAGCGGTCTTTGAGTCGCAGGTATTGCACCGGCACCAAACCGAGGATTTCCATCGTGATCGATGCTGCAATCATCGCAATCAACATAAACCGGTCCGATTCTCCGGTGAGCAAATTGCTGAGCGGACTTTTAAAAGCCCACGCCAACCCGGCGATTCCCGCAGAAATGGAAAGCAAAATCAGCAGCGCATGGGTGAACATCGCCTTTTGCTGCTTTTCTTCGGGTTGGGAACTCGCAAAGCGAAGGGCCGCAATGGGTAACTTAAAAGACAGCACACTCACCAGAATCTGGTTCAGCGATTCGATCAGGGTGTAACTCCCGTATTCAGAAATGTTGAGGTTGTCGGTGATGATGGGCAGCAACAGCAAACCGGCCAGTTTCACCGCCATGTTTCCGAGGCTGTAAATGGCGCTGTGTTTGGCGGTGTCTCTGAGGGTGCTCAATTTGCGGATGATAATTTTGCTGTAAATCTACAGGAAAAGAGCAGTAGTCGGCTATTCTACAGGAAGCCAGGTTTGGGTGCGGTAAATAAAGGCGATATAACCGCGCACTTTCAGCTTTCCGTCTTCCACCCACAATTTGCAGTCATACACTTTACCGTTTTCCGGATCAAGGATTTCGCCATCATCCCATTCGTCACCATCGCGCTCAAGGCCGGTGATAATTTCCATGCCGATTATTTTCTGTCCCTTTCGGTGGTCTGTACATTCCTTACAAACGGGGTCCTGCTCTTCATCAGCCGGACGAAATAACTGTTCAATGGTTCCGTATGCTTGCCCGTTTCGCTCGGTTATTTCGACAATTGATTTTGCTTTGCCGGTTTCGTCATCAATGGTTTTCCATTTCCCGAAAATATCCGACCTCTGACCGAAAGTGCAGGCGGTAATCATCATAAAAAGTAAAAACAGAAAAGATCTCATTTCATAAGGTTTTGTTCGTCGTTGTATAATTCCTGACCGTGGCGTCTGGCTTTTGATATGCTCGTATTAAGTTCGAATCCGACAAGCAGCGCAATAAAATTAACGTAGATCCATACCAGCGTTACAAGCAATGCACCAATAGATCCGTAAAGTTTGTTGTAAGTTCCAAAATTGTTCACGAAAAAAGCAAATCCCAGCGAAACGATGATCACACCCAAAGTGCTTACCGTTGCTCCGGCCGAAAAGGTTTTCCATCGTTTTCGTTTAACATCGGCCACGTTGTACAGAAAAGAAATGGACAGCATGATTAAAAACGCACTGACAATCCACTTCAGAACTTTCAGGACCGTAAGATTCAATTCGGTTCCGATTAAATCGGTGACGTGCAGATATTCGAAAATGAAACCACTAATGGCCATCACCAGCAGTGCCAGTGCTGCGAGAATCGGCAGGGTTATGACCAATCCCAGCGAAAAAAGCCGTTGTTTGAATGGACTGTAATAATGCTCAATGTGGTGCGATGCGTGCAATCCGTCGAGGATGGCCTGTACGGTGTTCGATCCGAAATAAAGTCCAAGCAAAAAACCAACCGATAGCAGGGTAGAGTATTTCCGGTTGACCAGACTGTCGAGCGTTTCGGCAATCAGATTGTAGGCATCGGCGGGCATCAGTATCGCGAAGGTTTCCAGAATGGTGTCTTGAAAATCATCGATCGGGATGTAGGGAATCAGCGTCAGCAATACGATCAGCGCCGGAAAAATGGCGAGCAGGAATTTGAAGGAGATGGCCGCAGCTCGGTTTGGAATGGAGCTTCTGGTAACGGCTTCGTAAAAAAACCGCGCCACCGAAAAAATATTCTGTCCATCGAACCCCGGCAGCACAATTTGCTTGGATAGAACGACAATCATCCTCACGAATCTTGACCGTAGAAATTTCGCTTGCAGTTTTTCGATCACGGTTGAATGGCCTTTAAACTCAAATCCAGACTTTTTACACTGTGCGTCAACGCTCCGACAGAAATGAAATCCACACCGCATTCTGCGTACTCGCGGATCGTAGATTCGGTGATGCCGCCACTGGCTTCGGTTTCAAAACGATCACCGATCATCTCCACAGCGGTACGAAGATCATTGAAGCTGAAGTTATCGAGCATAATCCGGTCGACTTTACCAACCGCTAAAATCTGTTTCAGTTCTTCTAAAGAACGCGATTCTATTTCGATTTTAAGATTTCTATCTGTAGTGGTGAGGTATTCGTGAGCGCGATTGATGGCATTTTCAATTCCACCGGCAAAATCAATGTGGTTGTCTTTGATCATCATCATGTCGTACAAGCCAGAACGATGATTGTGTCCTCCGCCGATTTTCACGGCCATTTTCTCGAGCATTCTCAATCCCGGTGTTGTTTTTCGGGTGTCGAGCAAACGAGCACCGGTGCCTTCAATCAGCGAACATAAATGCGCAGTATGCGTCGCGATGCCGCTCATGCGCTGCATGCAGTTCAGCACGAGCCGTTCTGAGGTCAGTATGGACCTCGCACTACCAGAAATTATAAATGCAATATCTCCGGGTTTTACGGGGGTTCCATCCTCCATCTTTTGCTCGAACACGAGTCCAGGATCTACTTTTTCGAAAATCCGCCGGGCAATGTTCATTCCGGCAAGAACTCCGGGTTCTTTCACCAGAAGATGAGCGCGGTTTTGAGTGGAAGAAGGAATACAGGCCAGCGATGTGTGGTCGCCATCGCCAATATCTTCTTGTAAAGCACGATCAATTAAAAGTTCGATTTCGTCGTCCATTGTTGCCGGTTTTTGCCAAGGACAAAAGTACAACGATTGGCTGATGCGCCATTAAAAATCCCGATCGTTGGCTTCGATGCGCAACTTTTTGATCAGATATTTTCCTTCGTGATTCTTGAGAAAATAGGTAACACGGTAATTTCCTTTGGACGTGTTTAAAGTGCCGATGCGGTAGTGATCTTCGAGTTTTGATTTTCCCTCATGCTTAACCGTAAAGCCTTTGGCGGTATTTTCATCGAAGAATCGCTTCGTCACCTGGGTCGCCTGCGTTTTGCTGTAGACGTCCTCGGTGTTCAGAATGGTGAGATCAACGCTGTTCATAAAATGTTCGGACAATCCGTTTACATTTCCGCTGCTGAGCATATTGGCAATTTCGTTGGCCACGTCGGCCTGAGCAGACGCGTTGTAAGCCGTTGTTAAAAGCAGGGAGAACAGGAAAATAATGCGTTTCATCACAGTTTAGATTTGGTTGGCTGTGAGCAAAGACCGCGCCACATGAAGCATCGAATTTAGCAATTAAAATCAATGAAGCGCCAATTTAGACTATTGATCTGTTTGGGTCAATCTGATCTACCTGCTTGTTTTAGCGGAATACTTTTCTGTAGTTTCGCGCTATGATCGTCCGCCTGCTCGTTATAGGAAAAACAAATACGCCCTATCTGGTAAAAGGAATTGAGGAGTACCAGAAAAGGCTGCAACACTATCTGCGATTCGAATACACTGAAGTTCCCGATGTGAAAGTTTCGAAAGGCATGGATGAACAGCAGGTAAAGACCGTAGAAGGGATGGAATTACTGAAATTTATGGACGCAGGCGCACATGTGATCCTGCTTGATGAAGCCGGTAAAACCTTCTCTTCGGAGAATTTCGCAAAACATCTTCAAAAGCGTTTCAACAGCGGTGGAAAATCTTTGATTTTTGTTGTGGGCGGTCCGTACGGTTTCAGCGAGCCGGTTTATGCCCGTGCCAACGAACGATTGTCACTTTCTCCGATGACTTTTTCGCATCAGATGGTCCGGCTCATCGCGGTAGAGCAAATTTACCGCGCTATGACAATTCTGAGGAATGAACCTTATCATCATGCGTGATCCGTGCCGGTAATCCGGTCAGTTCCGCGTAAATCTCGAATTGTTCTTCAATAAAATTTTTCCGGTCGAAGCGGAACCGGGCGCGCAGGGCATTTCGGGCGTAGCGGTTTAAATCTTCACGGTTGTTGTACAAATGGAGCATCGCCGAGGAAAGGGCTTCAACGCTGTTTTCGTCGAGAACAATTCCGTCGATTTTATCGATTACAATATCACGGCAGCCACGGGAATTTATTGTAATCACCGGGACACCCATTGCCAGTGATTCCATGAGATTCACCGGCAAGCCTTCGCGAATGCTTGGAAAAACATTCACATCAGCAATGTTCAGGTACTCGTTCACATTCTCCTGCCAACCCACAGGAATAATTCCGGGGCATTCTTTCATTTCTTTTTCCTCTGTGGGTGTAAGATTGTTCGAGTGAATATGATCGCGGGCACCAACGAGTATAATTTTAAAATTTGAATTCGTTTTGTACAGCCGCATGAATGCCTTCACGATTTTGTCGAATCCTTTGAAGTGCACCTGTCTGCCGATGAAGATGAATACGAAATCGCCATTGGAGATGCCCAGTTTTTGTTTCAGAGCCTGAGCATCAGAAGCTGAAATCCTGTTTTTATCAAAAGCAGCAAGATTGCAACCCAATCCATATGAGCGGAAGGTGCGCGCCGCACCCGGGGCAATACTCTTCGCCAACGTTTCACGATCGTCTTCGGTCAATACATAACAGACATCCATTCTGCTCGCTGCCCAACGTTCGGCCATACCCAAAATGGGTTTTTGCCAGCCAGTGATGATGGGAAAGGAGAGTCCGTGAAATGTAGCTACGCAAACGGGCCAATTGCTTTTTTTGGCCAGCGCAGCAGTAAACACTGCCGCAGAAAAGTGGATGTTGATCAGCTCAGGTTTAATCTGGTGAACCAGTTCATTGAGTTCCCTCGCCGCTTTTAAATGGCTCGGAAAAGAGAAC
>CALDPJ010000298.1 GCA_937911795.1 uncultured Flavobacteriales bacterium
CGTCGTAGTAGGTGTCGGGCACCTCGAGAAACTCGACGCCGTTCTCACGCAGCCGCTCGACAGTTGCCAGGATGTCCCTTGTCTGCAGGGCAATGTGCTGCACGCCGGGACTTTCATAAAAATCGAGATACTCTTCGATCTGAGATTTTTTCTTGCCTTCGGCCGGCTCGTTAATTGGAAACTTGATACGCCCGTTGCCGTTCGACATTACTTTGCTCATCAGAGCAGAATATTCGGTGTGAATTTGTTTGTCGTCGAACGAGAGAAAGTTGACGAATCCCATTACATCTTCGTACCACTTTACCCATTGGTTCATTTCTCCCCAACCTACATTTCCTACCATGTGGTCGATAAACTTTAAGCCTACAGGGCTTGGGCTGTAGTCGGATTTCAATTCCTTATAACCCGGAAGAAAAATGCCGTTGTAGTTTTTGCGCTCAACAAATAAATGAACGGTTTCTCCGTAGGTATAAATGCCCGACCGTACGACTTCGCCATCACCGTCTTTTTCAGTGGTGGGTTCCATAAACGGTTTAGCTCCGCGCTTCACCGTTTCTTCAAATGCTGCTGTTGCATCTTCCACCCACAGCGCAACAACCTTAACACCGTCTCCGTGTTTTTTTACGTGTTCTCCGATTGGTGAATCGCTGGTTAGTGCGGTGGTAAAAACAAGCCTGATTTTATCTTGTTTCAGCACATAAGAAGCGCGATCGCGCATTCCGGTTTCCAATCCGGCATAGGCAAGCGATTGAAATCCAAAAGCTGTTTTATAAAAGTGAGCAGCCTGTTTTGCATTGCCCACATAAAACTCTACATAATCGGTACCGAGGAGTGGGAGAAAATCCTGTGCTCCTTCAAAGATTTTTTCGGTTCCGTATTCAACGTTTTTCAAATTTTCCATGACTTTATGATGATGAGATGATTTGATGATGAGGTGATTTGATGATGAGGTGATTTGATGATGTGGCGATGTGGCGATGTGAGATTTAATGATTGATGAAAATATTAACAAAGGTAAGTATCCGGGAGGAATGAGGCAGGCACCAGTTTTGACTTAGCGTTTCTTCAGCTTTCTGTTTTGGACCGAAGTGGAAATGATTTTATTGAGTACTTTCCAGATAGGCACAATATCTTCAAGTAATGTTGAAGGCGTCGGATAGCTGGGCGATTCCTTACATAATAGAAGCCAATATTCAGTTTCGTGTAGTTCTTTGAGAGAAATTTTAAGTTTATGTATAAAGTCGGCGATACTTTCAGCATTTTGCGCTTCACGTACGTTGGCCCCGACGCTCGTCCCGCTTCTGATCAATTGACGTGAAATAGCGTATTTATGTTCACGGTCTAATTCTTCACAGAATGCCACAATATCCAGTGCAAAATTGAATGTCAGTTTTACGATCAGGTTGTCTTTATATGCCGGATTATTGGTGTGCATCCATTATTTCATTATCCATCAATGCATCATTAAATTATTTCATCAACCTTTCTCCATCCAACTTTTCCAATAATCGTCGTTTTCCAGAGCTATAGCTTGTTTGGTGATTTGCAGCGGTTTAAACGTGTCGATCATCACAGCTAACTCTTCGGTTTCTTTTTTCCCGATGCTTCTTTCATACGCGCCAGGGTGCGGCCCGTGTGGAATTCCTGCAGGATGAAGCGTAATCTGCCCTTTATCGATATTGTTGCGACTCATAAAATCACCATCTACATAATACAGCACTTCATCCGAATCAATATTGCTGTGGTTGTAGGGAGCGGGAATTGCTTCAGGATGGTAATCATACATCCGTGGGACGAACGAGCAAATCACAAACGCATCGGTTTCAAAAGTCTGGTGCACGGGTGGCGGTTGATGCACTCGTCCGGTGATGGGTTCAAAATCGTGAATCGAAAAGGCGTACGGAAAATTATAACCATCCCAACCAACCACGTCAAAAGGATGACTGGCGTAAATATACTGGTGCAGCATATTTTCCTTTTTCACCTTCACCAGAAAATCACCCATTTCATCGTGGACTTCCAGTTTTGATGGAGGACGAAAATCCCGCTCGCAATAAGGAGAATGTTCGAGCAATTGTCCGAACCAGTTTCTGTAGCGTTTTGGAGTATATATCGGTCGGTGCGATTCAATGGCCAATAAACGATTGTCTTCAGAATCAAATTCAATCTGGTAAATCATACCGCGAGGAATCACCAGATAATCACCATAAGAAAAGGTTATTTTACCCAAAAGCGTTCGCAACGTTCCGGTGCCTTTGTGAATGAACAAAACTTCATCACAATCGGCGTTTTTATAAAAGTATTCTGTCAGCGATTTTTTCGGTGCTGCAAGTTGAATGCTGATGTCGCTGTTGACCAACACAGGAATACGGCTTTCGAGAAAATCATCTTTTGGCGGCAGGTCAAATCCTTTCAGATTTCGGGATTTCATGTTTCGGTCTACAGCAATTTCGGGTGTTACATCTACCGATTCCAGCACCTCTTTTATCATGGTTGGCCGGTGCAAATGATACAGCAGCGTTGACATTCCGTCAAAACCTATGGTGCCAAAAAGTTGTTCATAGTGTAATTCGCCATTATCCTTACGGAAAATTGTGTGGCGTTTATGTGGAATCTTTCCGAGTCGGTGGTAAAAAGGCATGGTATCTTTTTTAATGAAAACTGATGCAAAATCAGGCTTTTTATTCGATTAAAAAATGACAATTGTCAGCCCTCGAATTTGCATGTACACCAAAGGTAAGAAGCCGTTATTAAATGGTGATGTGGAGTTTGCCAAAACAAAGATTTAATAGCTTTGCGCGAACAAATAAAACCTTCCTGCGGAAGAAAAATTCAGGACAAAAAGGGGAAACTATGAGTAAAAAAAATATTCTTGTTTTGGGAGCCGGCGGGCAAATCGGAACCGATCTGGTAACAGCTTTGCGCGCACAGCATGGTAATGACTGTGTGATTGCTACAGACATTAAAGATGAAAGTCCTGATAAAATTTCTGATGGCCCCTATGTTAAGCTCGACGCGATGGACAAAGTTGCGGTGGAAAAGGTGCTGGTCGAACATAATATACAGGTAGTTTATCATCTTGTTGCAATGTTGTCGGCAACTGCAGAACAACACCCAATGAAAGGATGGAATCTGAATATGCAGAGCCTTTTTATCTGTCTGGAGCTGGCTCGCGAAGGGAAATTCGATCAGTTGTTCTGGCCGAGTTCCATTGCGGTTTTTGGCCCTAAAAGTCCGCGGTACAATACTCCGCAACATACAGTTCTGGAGCCGAGCACGGTGTATGGAATCAGCAAGGTTTCAGGAGAAAGCTGGTGTGAGTACTATCACAAAAAATACAACGTAGATGTCCGGTCTGTTCGATATCCCGGATTAATCAGCCACAATGCGGCACCTGGTGGTGGAACAACAGATTATGCTGTACATGTTTTTCATGAAGCCCTCAAAGCCGGTCGTTACACTTGTTTTATTCAACAGGACCTGAGCCTTCCGATGATGTATATGCCGGATGCCATACGCGCTACTCTCGCCATCATGGAGGCTCCTGCCTCAAAAGTGAAATTGCGGACTGCCTATAATATTTCAGGGATGAGTTTTTCTCCTGCCGAAATTGGCGAAGCCATAAAAAAACACATTCCTGAATTCGAAATGGATTGTGTCCCGGACTACCGAAACGAGATTGCCGCAAACTGGCCCGCATCAGTGGATGATACTGCGGCACGGGAAGATTGGGGTTGGCAACCCCGGTATGATTTGGATAAGATGACCGAGGATATGCTGCATCATTTAAGGCTTTCGAAAACCCGGTAACATCTGGCCGCATTTTCCGTAAACTTCCGAAAAAAGTACAATGATTCGATTTGTGTTGGTTCTTCTTACTGCAATCTTTCTCGGATTTAACTCTTTACCTGCCCAGGCATCTGGTTCCCTCGCAGAATCCATCAATCAGTACGATGAAAACGGGCTGAAAGTGGGCTACTGGATCATCAAAGGGCATATGGTAAATGCTACCAATTATAAACCCGACCAGAAGATTGAAGAAGGCAATTATGTAGCCAATAAACGCCAGGGGCTCTGGAAAAAATACCATACCAACGGAAATCTGAAGAGCGAAATAAATTACGAAAACAATCGTCCTTTTGGGTTTTACAAACTCTATTACAGCTCCGGTGAAGTGCAGGAAGAAGGTAATTGGATGCGGGAAAGAAACACGGGTCAGTTCAAGCGCTATCATCCGAATGGTGCCGTTGCACAGGAATTTTCTTTTACCGACGCAGGATTACGAACCGGAAACCAGCGCTATTATTATGACAATGGCAATCTCGAAATGGAGGTAGAAATTGTAGATGGCGTTGAAGAAGGAGTGATGAAACGATATTACCCCAACGGCGATTTGATGGAAGTAAAAGAATTGCGCAAAGGCATTGTCGAGAAATCGAGCATTAAGAAATATCCGGTGAAAAATAAGGTGCTGCCAGAAGACATCAGTGCTGCACAAACGGAGAAAAAGTATTCTGTTAGAAACACAGAGGACAGACCCAATCTGGAAGTGTTCAGGCACAACGGACGAAATGTGCTGTACAACAAAAACCGTCAGGTGTCACAAATAGGTGAATTTCGTGATGGAAGACTTTGGAACGGCAAATGGAAGAAATATGATCAGAATGGAATTATTGAGAAAATAGAAATTTATAAAGAGGGCATCTACATCGGAAATGCGCCCATCACCGATGATGACCTCTAAGAATAAACCTTAATCACTATTTTTCGGCCGCATTGGAGAATGCGGCCGTTTTTTTTCAAGGTAAGGCTTTGGGGTTAGAAAGGTCACCTTGGCTATCGATTCTGCAACCAGCGAGCAAAAATCACATCATGTACCAGAAAGGAATTTCCATCTTTGATGACCAGTTCTTTGGTTTGTAACTGCTGCATTGCGCTGCTTACAGAACTGGCCGCTCCGAGTCGATATCGGGTTAATATTTCTTTGGAAAAAGGATTGATCATCGGTTCTTCTTTAGCAACTGCGCGCAACACATTCCACTGGGTTTCAGTAAGCAAATTGAAATAGTTGGAAAATACGGTGTTTTCCTGCTCCAGAATTTCCTGATAAATGGTGTGCAAATATTGTTTTTTCACATCATCATATTGTCCGAATAGCCGATTGCAAATTAGCTGAATACAGTAGGTTTGACCGCGGCTCCATTCATAAATAGCTTCAATGGTGTCGGAGTCTATCTTTTTATTGTGCGCGCTAAAATGTTTCCTGATGAACTGCCTGTAGTCTTTCAGATTGATGGGGTGAAGTTCCAGCAATTGTGCGCTGCGGTAAAATGGTCGGTTCTTTTCGCTGAACATCGATGACATCATTTGCCGGTGACTACCGCTGTAAATGAACCTGATTTGTGGGAATTCCTGTGCCCATAACCGGAAAACGGCCTCCCCGTTTTCAGCTCCAAAAGTAGCTACCTGCTGAAATTCATCCAGCGCTATAATCACCTGTTTCTTCTGCTCTGATAAGAATTCTCCAAGCGCATGAAGCGATTGTTCCGGAACTGGTTCATGCCGGAGTCCCAGCGATAAGCTCGGCAGGCCGGTTACCGGATCGAAGCCAACGTCGAAACCAATTTTTCCCAACAGATTTCGCATGGCAGCTCCGAAGCCCGATTCCGTTTTGCCATAGCGGTCTATGACCGATTGTGCTATTTGTTTAATGGATTCTCGAATATCCCGGGTGGCCAGCAGATCAACATATATACAATCAGCTTTTTTACTTTTTTCCTGCTCCGCCAAAAAACATTTTATTAATGCAGATTTCCCCAATCTTCTCCAGGAATATAAAACACTGTTGCGCTCGTTCTTTACATTATCTGACAACCATTTCAATTCATCCTTTCTGTTGCAGAAATATGACTTGCCGCGATAGCCTATTAATAAAAAGGGGTTGTTTACAATTCGCATCTTTTTTCTTTATTACGAACATCTCGTTACGAGCATCTCGTTACGTAAATGTCGTAATTATTATTGCCGTTTCCAAATTATCACAGATGGAGTCATCCAACGATGACACGCCTCCGTCAATAATTGTTATTTTTCAGGCCCTGAAAACCAATGGAGACAATGGAAAATAATTTATTGATTTACAACACGCTCACCAGAATAAAAGAGGAATTTAAACCCATCAATGCTCCGCATGTGGGGCTTTATGTATGCGGGCCCACCGTATACAGCGATGTGCACCTGGGGAATGTTCGGTCATTTTTATCATTTGATATAGTTTACCGGTATCTCAGCTTTCTTGGCTTTAAGGTGCGATATGTCCGTAATATCACCGATGTGGGTCATCTGGTGGATGATGCGGATGAAGGCGAAGATAAAATTGCAAAGAAAGCCCGGCTCGAAGCCCTGGAGCCCATGGAAATCGTTCAGAAATACACGGTGGGTTTTCACGACGTAATGCGCATTTTTAATATTTTACCTCCTTCCATCGAACCCACTGCTACCGGCCACATCATTGAACAAATTGAGATGATTAAGCGCATAATCGATCGGGGCTGGGCATATGAAAATGACGGATCAGTATATTTTGATGTTCGCGCTTACAGCGAAGAAAATCCGTACGGACAACTTTCAGGAAGAAACATAGACGAGTTGCAGGCCAACACCCGCGCTCTGGATGGACAGGACCAAAAGCGTGATCCGCTCGATTTCGCAATCTGGAAAAAGGCCGAGAAAGGCCATATCATGTACTGGCCTTCTCCCTGGGGACAGGGATTTCCGGGATGGCACCTGGAATGCTCGGCGATGAGCACCAAATATCTGGGTGAAGAATTCGATATTCATGGCGGTGGAATGGATTTGAAGTTTCCGCATCACGAATGTGAAATAGCCCAGAATGTAGGTGCCAACGGAAAAGCCGGACCGCGCATCTGGATGCATGGAAACATGCTGACGGTGCAGGGTCGGAAAATGGCCAAATCCGAAGGCAACGGTTTTACTCCGGAAGAATTGATCACCGGGAATCACAAATTGCTCGATCAAGGTTATAGTCCTATGACTGTGCGGTTTTTTATGCTGCAATGTCATTATGCAAGTACGCTGGATTTTTCGAACGACGCACTTCGCGCAGCAGAAAAAGGCTACAAACGACTAATGGAAGCGTGGCAGACACTTCAGGAGTTGAATTTTTCTACCCGATCTGCTGTGGATGTAAAGACTCTGCACGATGAGTGTCGTGCTGCTATGAATGATGATTTCAATACTCCGATCCTAATAGCCAAATTGTTCGAAGCGGTAAAGATGATCAACCAGATTAAGGCGGAGACAGTACAGGCAACGGAAGAAGACCTGTCAGGGCTGAAGCAGATTTTCGAAGATTATGTCTTTCAGGTACTCGGCTTTCGGGAAGAAGAACAGCGTGCAGATGGCGAAGACGGACTTGCCTCCGGCTTGATGGAATTGATTATCCAATTGCGGAAAGGAGCCAGAGAAAACAGGGATTTCGCCACCGCTGATCAAATCAGAGATGCTCTTTCAACATTAAACATCATCCTTAAAGACGGAAAAGACGGTACCGAATGGAGTAAATCCTGATATTAGGATTTACTTTTCAGGAGATCTCTGATTTCAGTCAAAAGTTCTTCGCTGGATGGCGCTGGAGGAGTAGCATCCACCGGTGACTCTACTTCCTTTTTGCGCAAATCACGCATCTGGTTGTAGGTTCTGATTAGCATGAAAATAATAAAGGCGATGATGATAAAATCGATCACTTTTTGAATGAACATTCCGTAGCGGATTTCCACGCTTTCGGTTATAATTGTTCCATCAGCATCCGCAACACCCTCTTTAAGGACTAAAGACAGGTCAGTAAAATCTACGTTGCCTAATGCCAAGCCAATAGGCGGCATGATCACATCATTGGTAAAGGAAGTAACAACTGCACCGAATGCACCGGCAACAATAACAGCAACGGCAAGCTCCAGAACATTGCCGCGCATTATAAAATCTCTGAATTCTTTTAGCATGGTTGATAGTTTAAAGGTTCGATTAACGGAGACAATATAACTATAACTTAAATGAGTTTACCGATTTTTATTCTTACCAGCTTCATTTTTCGTCACAGGCGCAACCGGGAACTTCTGAAGATTAACCTTAACTTCGAAGCAATAAATTTCTATTTTATGTCAAGCCCTCACCGACTCTATCTTATTGATGCCTACGCCCTTATATTCAGAGCGTATTATGCTTTTATCCGCGCTCCAAGAATGAATTCTAAAGGGATGAATACTTCGGCTGTTTTTGGTTTTACCAATGCCCTTGTAGATGTTCTCAATAATCACAATCCAACCCATATTGCGGTTGCTTTTGATCCTCCGGGCGGCTGTTTTCGCGTGGACGATTATGCGCTGTACAAAGCCAATCGAGAGGCAACCCCTGAAGATATAAAACGAGCTGTTCCCTACATCAAAGAAATCATCGAGGGATTCCGGATTCCGGTATTTGAATCACCGGGTTTTGAAGCAGATGATGTTATCGGTACGCTTGCCCATCAGGCCGCAGCCGAAGGGTTCGAGGTTTTTATGGTAACGCCTGATAAGGATTTTGCGCAGTTGGTAACGGACAAAATCCGTATTCACCGTCCGGCCAAAAACGGTGGTGGTGTAGAAATTTGGGGTGTGGATGAGGTGAAGAAAAAATTCGAAGTTAAGGATCCGTTACAGGTAATAGACATCCTCGGAATGTGGGGCGATGCAGCCGATAATATTCCTGGAATACCCGGTGTAGGAGAGAAAACCGCAAAAAAACTCGTCGGCGAATACGAAAGCATCGAGGGTTTGCTGGAACACGCCGATGAACTCAAAGGAAAATTGCGCGACAAGGTAAAGGAAAACGCAGCCCAGGCGTTACTGTCGAAACAATTGGCTACCATCCGCCTGGATGTGCCGGTTCAATTTGATGCCGAAAAGTTAATAATCGAAGCTCCCGATAAGGAAAAGCTTCGCGCTGTATTTAGTGATCTTGAATTCAGAACACTCAGTGAACGAATCCTCGGCGAACGGTTGGTAGCCGGTGCAGCCGAAGGTGGACAGATGGATTTGTTCAGTGGAGCGGAAACCATTCCTGAAAACAAAAACGTTGTTTCGGCCCCTGACGTGACCGCGAATTATACCCTGATTGACACAGTTGACAAACGCAAAAAATTTGTTGCCGAACTCTTAAAACAAAAATCCATTTGTTTCGACACCGAAACGACCGGATTGGATGCCAATGAAGCCGAGCTGGTTGGTGTGGCTTTTTCTTATAAAATTGGAGAAGGCTATTACGTTCCGATTCCGGATAATCCTAAAGCGGCGCGGATGATACTGGCCGATTTTAAAGAAGTATTTGCGAATGAAAATATTCTTAAAATCGCCCATAATCTAAAGTATGATCTTACAGTGCTGAAGTGGCATGATGTAGAAATTAAAGGTCCCATTTTCGATACCATGCTCGCGCATTACCTGCTGGAACCGGATATGCGCCACGGAATGGATCTCCTCGCAGAAACGTACCTCAACTATCGCCCGGTTTCTATTGAGGAATTGATCGGTAAAAAAGGCGTAAATCAAAAAACAATGCGCGAAGTGCCCGTGGATGTGGTAAAAGATTATGCCTGCGAGGATGCCGACATAACCTTCCGCTTGTACGAAAGATTTTCTCCTCAACTGGATGAAACAAAAACCCGAACGCTTTTTGAAACTATAGAAATGCCGCTTGTTTCGGTGCTGGGGGCAATGGAAACGGCTGGTGTGGCTGTTGATATGGAACAATTGCGGAGCTACTCCAGTGAATTGGGGTTTGAAATTCTGCAACTGGAAAAAAACATAAAAGAACTCGCAGGCACAGATTTTAATATCGCATCTCCAAAGCAGTTGGGGGAAATTCTTTTTGATCACCTGAAATTGGTCGACAAACCGAAAAAAACCAAAACCGGACAATACGCAACGGCAGAATCGGTGTTGGAGACCCTGCGCGGAGAGCACGATATTGTCGACCAGATACTGGAATACCGGCAGGTTGTGAAGCTGAAAAGCACCTATGTGGATACGCTGCCAAATCTTGTCAATCCCCGAACAGGCCGGATTCACACCACATTTCATCAGGCTGTGGCCGCAACCGGAAGGCTGAGCTCTCAGGGGCCGAATCTTCAAAATATTCCCATCCGAACCGAGCGCGGCAAGCGGGTACGGGAAGCATTTATTCCAAGAAACGAAGATTATATAATATTGGCTGCCGATTATTCTCAGATCGAACTTCGGGTAATTGCCTCCGTAAGTGGTGATCAGGCAATGATTGAAGCCTTTAGAAATGATGAAGATATTCATGCGGCCACAGCGGCTAAAATTTTCGGTGTGCCACTGAATGAGGTAACCCGTGAACAACGGAACAATGCCAAAACAGTGAATTTTGGAATCATTTACGGAGTTTCTGCCTTTGGATTGAGCCAGCAAACCAACCTCAGCCGTTCCGAATCCAGAGAGGTAATTGATTCTTATTTTGCGACATATCCTGGTATTAAAAAGTACATGGATGACCGGATTGCATTTGCAAGAGAAAATGGATTTGTAGAAACGTTGATGGGGCGTCGCAGATATCTGCGTGACATTAATTCCCGAAATGCTGTAGTGCGTGGGCAGGCCGAGCGAAATGCCATCAATACCCCGATCCAGGGTACTGCTGCGGACATCATTAAAAAAGCAATGATTGATTTGCACAGAGAGTTTGAGCGCCAAAATTTTAAATCGAAAATGGTACTTCAGGTGCACGATGAACTTGTATTTGACGCACACAAGGATGAACTGGACATTATAGAGCCGGTCATTGTCGAAAAGATGCAACATGCAATGAACCTCGACGTATCTCTAAAAGTTGAGGTCGGAAGGGGCAAAAACTGGCTCGAAGCACACTAGCAACTCTGAAAGCCGCATTAGTAGTGTAGGACTTCAACAGCAGGATGTTTATAGTTTGACTTTTTGCTGCAGCGTTACCAACTGAATAAATCTATATTTGTCGCTATAACCTCTAAAGCACCAGACATGCGAATTCAAAAACTGGCCAACCTGTCATTGGCGATAATCGTGAGTATAGGAATGTTATCCGGCTGTCAATGTTCCAACCCCGATAGTCAAAAAGAGATTACCGATGTTGAGACCGACAGCACCGATGGTACGAAAGGGGAAGAAAACAAACTCCAGAAAGTACAGGAGATATTTTATACCATTCCGTCTCCAATGGAGATGGCTTCACTGTTGAAAAAGACAGGAACTGGTTATGAATCTGGTATGTTGAATGATATCAACAATGTTGTTAAATACACATCTTCCAAACGTCAGGCGTTGAATTTGGGTATTTACGGATCGGATCTTAGTTATGCCAGTATTTTTAATCAGAATCAGGAGGCTATTATTTATTTGTCGTGCGCCAAACAACTTGCCGACAAACTTGGAGTAACCAATGCCTTCAGCAACGAAACAATGGATCGGATTGAAATGAATATCGAAAACCGTGATTCTTTATTGGAAATCATTTCAGATTCATTCTATACACTTGACGCCTATTTAAAAGAGAACGACCGCCAAAATATATCCGCATTGGTAATTACCGGCGGCTGGATTGAAGGTCTGTACCTGGCGACCAGTATTGCGAACGAGCAGGATGAAGTACCCGAAGAACTTCGGAAGCGAATTGCCGATCAAAAATATTCCTTAGGAGATTTGATCGAGCTTGTAGAAGGTTATCGCGCAGCAGGTGGTTTGGATGATGTTCTTGCTGACTTGCAGTCGCTTCAGGAGATCTATGAAAAAATAGAAATCACAACAGAAGATAGTGAAGTCACCACAGATGAATCATCGGGAATGACAATCATCGGAGGCGGATCTACCTATGAACTGACGGATGAGCAACTGCAGGAAATTAGCCAACGCGTTAGTGAAATCCGTACTTCATACATTCAATGAACAAACACCACCACGATATGAGAACTTTTATTTTTATTACCCTTTTGTTTTTGACCTCGTCAGCGTTCGGGCAATGCAAAAGCTTTACAAAAAACACCTGTCGGCCTATGCTGGAAGATTTCGTTCCGAATGAAAACTTCAACAGCACGATGCTTGTACCTGGTGATGAAGCCGAACTTAAACTTACGTTCTACGGTGGACAGGAATACAGATTGCTGGTTTGCGGGCATCCTGTATTGGGCGAACTGGAATTCACAGTTATGGATAAGAAAAAGAATGAACTATATAAAAGGTCTGCTGATAACCCTGACGCTTTTTTCGATTTCAGACCTGAATCAACCCAACAGATATTGGTAAAAGTGAACGTACCGATGCGGGAAAACCCGAATGAACTCATTCACGAAGGTTGTGTTAGTATAATGGTGGGATATCGGGAAACGAATTGAACCCTGAAACATAAATAAAAAAAGCGGAGCTTACGTTCCGCTTTTTTTTATCCGAAATTTTTTAAAGAACCTTATCTGGTAAAATCTACAGCAATAGATTCATCACCTGATTAGAAGTACACGCTGCACGGATTTTTCACCTGATTCCGTTTCCACAAGTAGTAAGTATACTCCGGCACCAAAATCACTGGTTTCGATGATATAAGATTCAGTTCCACCACCAAATTTCAGGTTACTTTCTGCCCACACCGTTTGTCCGACAGTATTCAGCAACTGCATCTGAAAAGTATAAGATTGCCTGCCATTAATATTTAAGTTGAGATAACCCTGAGCAGGATTAGGGAATACTGTTATAGAGCCGGAGTTTTGTAGTTCAATCACGTTCACGGTGCTGATACCGTTAATGTTAATATCATCGATGAAGATATTGTTGCCTCCATCACTGTCGAACTGAAATTTGTACCTGAAATTACTTACCAAATGATTCATTGAAATATTATCAATGGTTACTGTTTCCCAATGGGAAGGAGAGGATGGAATCCAATAAGAATTGGTATATGAAACAGTTTCAAAATCATTGTTCCAGATTCCTTTAAGACTCCATGATTCACCACAATTCCCAGAAACCCATAACATCAAACGCTCATTGTTACCGGGATTTCGACGCGCATACGCGTATTTGAAAGTCATTGTTATTTCAGCGGTAGTATCAGACAGATCTATGGGTTGACTCCAGATTTCACTGACATCACCGGCCGATAAACTCCTGTTGGGTAACATGAGGGCATGATCGCCCGACGCACCTGAAACTTCATCGTATATAATCCAGGGATGCGTAGTGCCGGTATTTATTACCGACCATTTTTCATCCAGGTCTTCTGTGTCTTCAAAATTCTCAGTGTAGGTCAATGGCACACCTACGCCAAACTTTTACTGTGTTTTCAAAAGTTTCAATTATGGATTCTCCCCCGGAATTTTCTACTTCCAGTGTCACATCAAAAGTTCCGGCATCGTGGTAATAAACAATAACTTCCTGTCCGCTGGCAGTTCCAGGTGTACCACCTTCAAATGTCCAACTACGCGACGTTACGCCATGATATGAATGATCGGTGTAGACGACAGAGTCGCCTTCACATATTTGTTCTTTGGTTACTCCAATATCAACAGTGCATAATACTGCTGATCCAATGACTCCTGTTTGAATTAGATTACTTGCAGAATGGAGATTATTTCTGCTGGCGGTGGACGAATTCAAAGCTGCAAGCATGCGGGTTCGTTGACCATGGGTAAACATTCTTGAGCAATACGAATATTCCATAAAATTCTGGACATTGTCTAGTGATCCGCAGGTTTCACCATTCAATGAGCAAGTGGTCCAACCAATGGTATTGGGTGTGTCACTAACATTATCGTCTGAATTACAATTCTCGGGAAGTGCCGGATCATTCGTTCCGCCCCAGGTATGTCTCAGGTTGATCCAATGGCCTACTTCATGTGTAAGGGCGCGGCTGCGTGTAGGAGAACCTGTACCGATACTGCCCACATAAGAGTGTTTGATGACAATTCCATCTGCGTCCGAGCCCCAGGGTCCGTCTACGCTACCAGGAGTGTATGTATAACCTGCAGCACCACTGCTTAAATCAGAAGCAACCCAGATATTTAAATAATTGCTGCGTGGCCAGGTAGGTGAGACTGATTTCAGATTTTCTCCACCTTCAAATGTTGTATTTGAAACAACACGTACAATTCCG
>CALDPJ010000299.1 GCA_937911795.1 uncultured Flavobacteriales bacterium
GGCCTGCAATTTCCTGCACGTTCGCGGAGGAAAATATGTGCAAACCCTACAAATGGCCATTTACAGTTTTTGGGGGAAATCAAACGTTCCTTGGTGTGAACTTTGTGAACTTTGAAAAAATCTAGCCCTTGTCTTCTAGATATTGTCTTCTAGATCTTGTCTTTACGCAGATCGAAAACCATCTGCCGGTCGGCTTCGGGGATCAATCCTTCCAGCACATGCCAGAAGCCCGAAACGGATTCCTGCCCGGCAGTCACATAAGCGGCCGAAAGGCGCGTGCGTAGCTGTGTGAATAGTTCCGCTTCCAGCTCCATGCCCTTGTCCGTCAGTCGCAACAATTTCTGGCGGCGGTCGACTGCCCCGGTTTTGGTCACGACCAGTTCGCGCTCGTGCAATTCTTTGAGCACCCGGCCCAAGGACTGTTTGGTAATCGCCAGCAAACGCAGCAATTCGCCCACCGTCAGATCGGGTTGGCGCGCAATGAAATAAAGCGCCCGGTGATGCGCGCGGCCCAACCCTTGCTTCACCAGCTCTTTATCAATAGCATTGGTCAGACGGGTATAGCCGAAATAAAGCAGCTCTATCCCGCGGCGAACCTCGTCTTCGCGAAGGAAAAGCGGTGATGCGCCAGTAGAGGCAGAGGGACGAGATAAGTCAGACATGTTGACATATCTTGACATGGTGTTTCAGGGATTGCAAGATAATCCCGACCCCGAATCTTCCAATTATATTCCAACCTGTGGAGCGAAAGTAACCGGATATGGCACATGACGACAGCCTTGAATTTCTAGTCGAAAAGCACAGCGCACCGGTCCCGGCGGAAGAGCGGACGCGGGTTTTGATGGACCCGGGTTTTGGTAAATTATTCACCGATCACATGGTGACGATTCGCTATAGTGAAGACAAAGGCTGGCATGATGCCAGGGTGCAGGCGCGTGCGCCGATCCCGATGGACCCGGCATCTTCGGTCCTGCATTATGCGCAGGAAATATTTGAAGGCATGAAGGCGTACCGGCTTGCTGATGGCACAACGGCTTTGTTCCGGCCCGAACAAAATGCCCGTCGCTTTAATGCTTCTGCCCGGCGGATGGCGATGCCTGATTTTTCAATTCCACCGCCAAACTGGTCGTATAATTCCGAAACGTCTACCATAAATGTATTGAAGCGAAGGCTGCGGTGGTTGGCATAAGCCTGTGCACTTTCTACCAAATTTTTGTGGGTAACGATGACGTAAGCGGAATCCACATTAAACGTTTCGAAGTCGGTGAATTCACCGTTGCCGGCCGCTCCTACAGCTTCCACATTTGAAACGATTTTGATATTCTGAGGATCCGCCACAAAAACCGGAACCGGATCTGTTCCCGTTTGAAGGATACCGACTTGCCAGAATTCACCATCAGCGGTTGCTGTAATTCTTTTTGGCTGAGCACCGCGTACATAAACAATCGGCGCTTGATTGAATCCGTTGAACCGAAAAAGCTGTAAATCACCGGAGCCGTCTGAGGGAACACCCACCAGCGATTGTGACTGTCCGGAAAGATTCGGCACCATCGGGTAGGTAAGCGTGATGTTGGACACTGCCATATAATCGGCATCGAGATCCAAATCGTTAATTACCTTAAACTGAACATTGGTCTCAGCATTCCCCAAAGCACCCGGAGACACTTCAAAACTGTGATCGATGACCTGATATCCCTGGAAAGTTTCATCGTAAACAACGGTTGGATTGTTTTGTGATCCGTAACCAATCTGTAAGTGGTGGTTCGGCAGGTCAAAATTCAGGGCTTGATCGGAGTTGCTGGCAGCAACAGCCCGAAACATAGCATTCGGAGCTCCGGGACCGGAATACGCATTTACCGAAGGCACCGGAAAATTTCCCGTTGTGCTTCCGCTTGGAAATCCTATCCTCGGACCAAACCAACCTTCTCCGGCAGTATAAAAAGATGTGGATGTTCCCCACGGATCCAGCTTGCCCTGAAAATAATTGGTAATTAAGCTGACAACATTCGTTTTCCAGACAAAAGACAACGGTGATAAACCCTCCAGGTTCTGCTCTTCCACGGGTTCGTACCGCAGGTTGTTCAGGTTCCCTTCCTGCCAGGTGATGTAGTAATTGATCGTGTCGTTGTAGAGGCTGTAATAAGGATTGGTCTGATTTTCCGGCTCATCGTAAACCAGTGCGTCTAGCCATCCGTCATTGCCTGTGGCGTAAAGTTCGATGTAATCCGAAAGTCCGAAAACGCCGTCTTCCTCTCCGCGGACATAAACCGGAACTTCGGATTCGCGGTTAAAAACCTGAATGGTTCTTGGATCAATGGTGGCAAGCGGAATTCCGGCTGCTGCCAGGGCGTTGTAGTTGATGCGGTACACACCTTCTTCCGCAACAGGGAATTTGTAATAACGCTGGTTGTAATTGATCCACTCGTTTCCGAAGGGTTGCGCCTGCAATCCACCCACGATCATGAGCAACAGAACAAAAACCGGAAATCTCACGGGATTAAATATCGAGACGAAGCGAGAATACATGAGAGTACAACGCCTGAGAAGTATTACCAATATCCGTAAGGGCGTAGTCAATGCTGAGGCTCTTGATTTTGACACCCACTCCCATGTTTGGCTGGAATCCCCATTCTTCTGTATTCAGCTCGTTTAAATGTCGTTGGATGTTGCCGACACCGGCCCTTAAAAATACGATTTTTGCGTAACTCGCCTCCAGTCCGACCACCGGTTCAATGCTGATTGGATCTGCGCTGATTACCACGTTGCGCCGGCCGTCGAAGGTATTCACGAGATTGACTTCTCCGAGCAAAGAGAATTTCTCCGACAATTGAAAATCGCGGGCAACACCGATAATCAATCGTGGAAGTGTGAGTTCAAGGCCGTTTTGAGGGATCTCGTTTCCTGTGGCTTCAAAAACCTCAACGGTTGTTTCGTCGAGTGTGAAGCTCCATGCGTTGAAGGTCGAGGTAAGATCACGCGCCACGGCAGAAAACATCCAGCCTTTGTGGTGATAATTGGCGGCTACATCCAATCCGAATCCCCATGCTTTTGCAAAATCTCCCACCAACCGGTGAATGACTTTTACATTACCACCAATGCTCAGACCTTTGATTCCCGTTTTTTTCGCATATGAAAAAATAAAGGCATAATCGGCGGCTGAAAAACTGGTGATGCGGTCGTAATCGATGTTTCCGTCGGCGTCTATGAGCAAAGTGGTATTGGGGATGTCATCTACCCCAAACCGGATAACCGAAAGTCCGATGACCGATGAAGAGTCAATTGGTTTGGCAAACGCTCCGTAATCGTATTTGGCGATTCCCGCAAAATATTCTGCGTGCATAGCCGTCACCTGAAATTTATCCTGAATTCCGAGGAGACCAACCGGATTCCAGTAACCAGCGGTAACGTCGCTCACCGAAGCCACCTGCGCACCGCTCATTCCGAGGCCGCGCGCACCGACTCCAATGGCCAGAAATTCGTTGCTGTACTTAGGCGCCTGTGCCCATGACTGCATAGAAAGGACTGTCATGGTCAGCGCTAAAATCCATTTGCTCAAAGCCGGTGGGTTGTTTATCATGAGGGCTAAAAGTAATACAAATCAAAAGGTGGGAATATATGCACCTGCAATTTCCCTACGCTGGCTAAAGCGATTTGTTTCGGTAAATTTATCTGATCTGGCATAAATCTTTAGATGGCTAAACCGGTTCCGGTCAATTAACTGATTGCGGAGAGAAAAATTGTCTGAATCCATTACTTTTGATCCCATGGCTCTGCGATCGCACCTCCCCAATTTTATCACGCTTTTGAATTTGCTATGTGGCGTGCTGGCCATTCTTTGTGTTTTCCAGTTTGAACTGTATCAGGCTTCGTGGTTTATTGTGCTGGGTGCCATTCTGGATTTTGGTGATGGCCTCGTAGCAAGATTGCTTCGGGCACACAGCGAACTGGGCAAACAACTCGATTCCCTGGCCGATGTGGTAACCTTTGGTGTTGCGCCGGGATTAATCGGTTACAAAATGCTTTTTGATGCGCACGGGCAGGAATGGTTTACATTGATTCCGTTGATGATACCGCTTTTCGGTGCTTTGCGCCTTGCCCGGTTTAACATCGATCTCCGGCAGAGCGATTCGTTTATCGGATTACCAATTCCGGCCAATGCCCTCTTCTGGCTGTCGCTGCCGATGATTGCAGAATACCAGTATAATTCTCCGGCCATACTTTTTGATCCGGGAATTGTAAACCACCCGGTTTTAATCGTATCGGCGACTGTGCTGTTTTCGTTTCTGATGATTTCGGAACTGAAACTCATGGCGTTGAAGTTTAAGAAATTCGGATGGTCAGACAACCAGTTGCGATATGTTTTTATCCTGGTGAGCGGCCTGTTGTTGGTATTTTTCTTTTTTGCAGCCATTCCGATTATTCTACTTTTGTATGTGATTGTTTCACTCATTCAGAACCTGAAGAAAAAATGAAATTCAACGCCGAAATCGACATCATGCCACTGGATAATTTATTGGATCCTCAGGGCAAAGTAGTAAGTGCCAGCATGAAAAACCTCGGCCTGGAAGCTGTGACCAATGTACGCATCGGCAAACACATAACTCTTCAGGTAGAAGCTGCGGATAAAAGCGCTGCTGAAAAACAGGTGGATGAAGCGTGTCGTAAATTACTGGCCAACCTGATTATGGAGAAGTATAGTTTTGTGCTGACGGAAGTCAGGTGATGAACTGTTTTTTCTTTCTGATTTACCGTTTTGATGAACCGGCTGACGAAAGACTATTACCTCTTATTTAATGTTTGCTCTAACGAGGTTTCTGAATTCAGTTTCTCCTGGCGCATTATCCGTTATTCTGTTTGGGATTCTGATTTCTCTGGCCTTCGCCAATTACACAGATTTCGGGATAAGCTGGGACGAATCTTTTCAGCGGAAAACAGGCACAATAAACTACCAATATGTATTTGAGGGAGATTCCGCACTGTTAACTTTTCATGATCGGGATTATGGGACTGCGTTTGAGTTGCCACTGATTCTAATTGAAGAATCGCTGGGATTAACAGACTCGCGCGATATTTATTTAATGCGCCACCTCGTTTCACATTTGTTTTTCATTTTTTGCTTGTGGTGCTGTTATTGGTTGATCTATTTATTCTTCAACAACAAATGGCTGGCAGCAACAGGAGTTTTATTATTCGTACTGCATCCATTAATTTATGCGCATTCTTTTTTCAACACCAAAGACATTCCGTTTATGGGTATGTTCCTGGTTTGCTTTCTACTTATTCATAAACTGTTCAGCAATTACCGGCTTGCATACTTTATAGGGCTGGGAGTAGCGATGGGCATACTCATCAACTTGCGCATAATGGGTGTAATGCTCTTCACGATTGTTGTGGCTTATCTCATTTCTGATATTGTTTCTCATAAGAGCAATAAAACTGTAAGACGAAAGATAATCACCGGATTTGGATTCTACTTTTTAACCACTATCGCGGTTTTATACATTTCCTGGCCTTATTTATACCCGGATCCACTCAACAATTTCGTGAATGCTTTCCAGAACATGTCGAAATTCAGGTGGAATGGTGAGGTTTTGTATTTGGGCGAAGTGATAAAATCAACCGAACTACCCTGGCATTATGCTGCCATTTGGTTTTCAGTAAGCACTCCGATTTGGTTTCTGATACTGGGCTTATCGGGAATAATTTTCTTAAGCTATAGAATCTTCAGACATCCCGACATAATCTTTTACAATGGCCATAACCGACATTTAACCATCTATCTCGTTTCCTTTATTGCTCCATTTGTAATTGTGGTGCTTTTCAATTCTGTCATCTATGATTCGTGGCGGCATTTATTCTTCGTTTACCCACCCTTCGTATTGTTGGCGATATATGGACTTCATCGCCTGAATCAGATCCGAAGCAATTTTCTTATACCAGTTATTACATTATCCGTCTGTGGATATTTAGCCATCTATCAGGTGGTCAATCACCCACATCAGCAGGTGTATTTTAATTGGATCGCGAACAGATCTGAATTTAATCACGAACGAACAAATTTTGAAATGGATTACTGGGGAACTTCGTACCGACAAGGGTTAGAGGCGGTTCTGAAAAAGGATAAAAGTGATAAAATTAAAGTGATGGTGTTGCATCCACCAGGCGAATTTAACCTGCTTATTTTACCTCCAACTGAAAGAGTAAGAATTCAATTGACGCATGATAATCCTAAATACTTCATAACCAATTACCGCTATCATCCGGAAGACTTTGATTATAGTCCAGAGCAGGAAATCTTCAGCATTCAGGTTCAAAACAACACGATACTCTCTGTTTTTCAGTTGAGGGAATAAACTCGGCTATTCTGCCGCATCGGAATTCGACGGAGAATTGACCGGTTTTTTTCTTCGCAGTTCAAAATTCTGACCCAGATAAACCCTTCGTACCTGTTCGTCATTGGCCAGATCCTCGGCCGAACCGGATTTGAGAATACTTCCTTCGAAAAGTAAATAGGCGCGGTCGGTAATTGACAAGGTTTCCTGCACGTTGTGATCGGTGATGAGAATGCCGATGTTCCGTTGTTTGAGCTGGGCAACAATGCTTTGGATGTCTTCGACTGCAATCGGATCTACGCCGGCAAAAGGTTCGTCGAGCAATATAAAATTCGGATTTACAGCCAGGGCACGTGCAATTTCGGTTCGTCGGCGTTCTCCTCCTGAAAGTAAGTCTCCACGGCTTTTACGAATTCTTTGAAGACCAAATTCGTCGAGCAAACCTTCCAGAATTTTCTGATGATCTGACTTCGGAATTTTGCTCATCTCCAACACAGCTTTAATGTTGTCCTCCACACTCAGTTTGCGAAATACCGAAGCCTCCTGCGGAAGGTAGCCCACACCGAGTTGAGCACGTTTATACATGGGTTCTTTGGTGATATCGCGGTCGTCGAGATAGATTTTTCCGCTATTTGGTTTTACCAGACCAACGATCATATAAAACGAAGTGGTTTTACCGGCACCATTCGGACCCAGCAACCCTACAATTTCACCTTGTTTTACTTCCACCGAAACGCCCTTAACAACCTGTTTACTACCGTACGTTTTGGTGATATTATCTGCGCGAAGTATCATGAAATTTTTTCAGAAATGAATGGCCATCCGGATTCGAATGCCGAAGTTATCGATTTTATCGTGATCGCGGTAGTTGAGCCGCCACAGGCCTTCAACGCGAAAGAATTTGAAAATATTCTCTATGCCGAGATTTACCTCCGAATAGGGTCCGTCGTAAAAAGAGTAAGAACCTTCGGGTAGCAACATTTCATCGGTGTTGCCTCCACTCAGCGTTCCGATTACAGTACGTATTCCGGCAACCTCTCTCCACTTTAGTTTTCTCATCAACGGAATGCGGTTGAGCAATAACCCTTCCATATGATATTCGGCCCAGCCCATCGCGTATTGATCACTGACAAATTCGAAAAAATTCATCAGGTTAAAAGCTTCTTCGCTACTGAAAAAGGTTTCGTTGCCCTCGTGCACCTTCAGCAGTGGAAAAGGGAGATTTCCCCAGTATTTACCACCTTCCAGTTTTAGCCGGACATGGCCAAACACGCCGAGCAATAATTTATTGCTGATCGAGATCCGCAACCGGTGATAATCGTATTCACTGCCGAGCATGCCTTTTATTCCCAATCCATATTCAACATCAATCACAGGGTATCGCGATCCGAGGCTGACCCTTGTAAATTCCCCGTGAATGAAGCGCTCTTTGTACGCAAAGCGTGTGTTAAAAGTCAATTCTGCATTGGTAATCGATGAAACTTCGAGTGTATCGAAAGATTCAGGTTCAGATTTTAAAAATCTGAAATCACCGGCCGGAGCAATATCCCGCAGCGCAATCGTCAATCGGTTGGAGAAACCGGGGAACCACTCGCGGTGATAAAATGCCTTCCACTCATCCACCATAATCAACTTCACTGGCGGAGATCTGCGAAACAGCGAAGTAAACATATTGTCGCGTCGGAAAAAATTCTCCGGACGGCCGGGTTGCTCAAGATCGTGCGTGTGGTAAAGACCGACATATTGCCAGGGTTTTTTGGTGAGAAAGAATTGTGCTCCGCCCGACCATTTGAATTCTTCATCGAGAAAACCATACGCGCCGTAGCCCTCCAGCATCAACCGGGTACTGAAACTGTTACTGGTTCTACCACCCAAACGAACCCTGTCTCCCTCCACAGGATTCCAGCTGTAGGTTGACCAGAACGGGCCCCATTCGAGCGGACCAATCACCTTGTAACCGGTGGTAGCCAGCGTCATCAGGTCGACATAAAATTGAAACCGTTTGTTCTCCTCCAGCGAATCAACCATCTGATAAATGTTGGCCTGACGCTCCGTCAGCGGTTCATGCCTCCGCGTGTTCCAGTACATATCGGTCTTTTGCCGGTGATCTTGTCTGACTTCGACATTATCGGCAACTTTATAAAACTCATCCTCCCGCGGCTGGTTGATGACGAAATCTTTATAGTAGGATGTTTTACGGCCGTACATCCCCACCTGCCCTTTGCGCAACTCAAAATCAGCAACGGATTCTTCAAACACCAACATCCAAACCTCATCTTCTACTTCATTATAGCGCTGTGTGACTTCCAGATCAGCTACAAAGTTGATGTTGGCGTCTTCGGCAATATTTGCATGAATCTCTTTTATGGCCCACGTGGTATCGTTCACCCAGAATTCACCGGTGAAGGTGAGCTCCTGCTTTCGCTTGGGCACAAAACGGATAAAATAGCACCATTTGTTGTCGATGAAGGTACTGTCTTCGAGGTAGTACTTGTAAAATGTCAGGCCGTTATCTGAAATGGGACTGACAAATGTTTTATCGAATATTACAATGGTATTCTCATAGACGTTTACATCCTGATACATCTGACCCATAAACTGGGTGACGCTTTCGTTTTCAATGCCCGATATCTGCGAAGCAACAATGACTTCGCGCTTGGCCTTAGGCCTTTTTCGGTAATAAAATTCAGAAATGGATTCGGTGATGAGCACCGGCAGAAAAGCTTTATCACTGCTGGTACTGTCTACATAATCAAATACGAAATCAAACTTTTTCCACAAGCCCTGATTTCTGAAATTCTCATCAACATTGTTGAGATCAAATTCCATTTTATTGTATAATTCGTATTCGAAAGCATCCAGTTTTTCGCGGTTGTTGACGGGCTTATTGCGAATGATGTTTCTTAGAATCGGATGGGCCGGGTTCTCACTATCCTTTGCGCTTACGGTAAACTCCTTTAACTGAATTTCTCCGGGTGTGAGATAGACATCCACGCGTTGCGGATGATCGACGCGCACGGCAATTTTAACGGGGATGTAGCCTACGGCCGAAGCAGCAAGACTATCGGTGGCGTAATACGATTCCAGGCTGTAATAGCCCTCCATATTGGAACTGGTACCGATTTTTGTCTCATTAAAAGCAATGTTGACAAAAGGAATCGGTTCGTTGGTTTTGGCATCGAGCACATAACCGTATACTTTGGTTTTCTGCGCACTTACCGTTTGTATCAGTCCAGCCAGCAGAAGTACGCACATCCACCTGTATGTCGCCACTCGGGAAAAATCCATAGATAAAACAGAAGAAACTTTCTGCTATGTAAAAATATACATCGCAATCAATTCTCTCTGCGGTTCGGCATTAACTTACTGACATTCTTTTCACCACCCTTTTGGAAATTACGATACTCAATTCATACAAAAACATGATGGGCACCGTAACGAGAATCTGGCTGGTGATATCCGGCGGAGTAATAATCGCTGATAAAACCAGCACTCCCACAATAGCGTGCTTTCTGTATTGGCGGAGAATTGCAGGAGTCACCAGTCCCATTCGGGTAAGGAAATAAATCAGAATCGGAAGTTGGAAAATGAGTCCTGCCGCCAGGGTTACCGAAGTCACCGTAGAAATATAAGAACTCAGGTGAATCTGGTTGGCTACGGTTTCGCTGATCTGATACCCCCCAAGGAATTGCACAGACAATGGTGCCAGCAGAAAGTATCCGAACAACACACCCGATGAAAACAGCACCGAACTATAGAAGACCATTCCACGGGCAGCGTTCCGCTCATCCGGTCGCAAACCCGGTTTAAGAAATCGCCACAACTCCCAGATAATATATGGGAACGCGAGGATGATTCCGGCAATAACCGAGGTGATGATATGCGTAGTAAACTGGCCTGACATGGCAATGTTCTGCAGGGTGAAGGGCATTTCCTGCAGACAAAAAGAATCGTCCATCCCCAGCAAGTGAGAAATTTTACAGAACATGCGATACGTCAGAAATTGCGGATCTCGTGGACCGAAAATTACCACGTCGAACAAGATGCCTTTGAATGAGAAGGCAACAATTGCAAAAAGTAAGATTGCGGCTACCGAGCGGATTAACCGCCAGCGCAATTCTTCGAGGTGATCGAGAAACGACATTTCACGCTCATCGTCCAGTTCTTCTGCCATCGCGCAAAAATACGGATTCAGCGAGAGCGGAAACACTAGTGTCTAAAATGTCAGTAAAAATGATGGAAAAGATAACTTTAGCAGAGAATTTGCGTTTACGAATAGCCCTGCAAAAACACACCTGGAATTTCTCATAAAATCGAATTGTGAGAAACGTAAAAATGTGTTAAATTGTAGAGTGAATTTTGAAAAAAACCTGCAATCAATGCTGCTGGAAAGCAGCGATATAGTATATTCAGTCATGTCTACAACTGCAACGAGCCAACTTTCACCAAGGGAAGGGCTCAAGAAATTTTTTGGATTCAACACCTTTAAAGGAGACCAGGAGGCGGTAGTTAAAACCATCCTCGAAGGACAGAATGCCTTTGTCATAATGCCAACAGGTGGCGGTAAATCTATGTGTTATCAGCTGCCGGCGTTGATTATGGATGGAACAGCGGTTGTCGTTTCACCGTTGATCGCACTGATGAAAAATCAGGTAGACGCCATTCGCGGCGTCAGCCAGAGCAATGGGATAGCGCATTTTATGAATTCATCGCTCAACAAAACCGAACTCACACAGGTCCGCGAAGATTTACTTTCAGGAGAATGCAAGCTGCTCTATGTAGCTCCGGAATCACTGAATAAAGAAGATAATATTGAGCTGCTGAAAAAAATTCAGATATCTTTTTTTGCTATTGACGAAGCACACTGTATCTCAGAATGGGGCCACGACTTCCGCCCGGAATACCGACGGCTACGCACCATTATGGATCGCATTGCCGAAGTTCCGGTCATTGCACTCACAGCAACAGCAACCCCAAAGGTTCAGCAAGACATTCAAAAAAACCTCGGAATGCTCGATGCCAAAGTATTTAAGGCATCGTTTAACCGACCGAATTTGTACTACGAAGTACGTCCGAAGAAGAATGTCGACAAGGAAATCATCAAGTACGTAAAGCAGAACGAAGGCAAATCCGGAATTATCTACTGTCTGAGCCGCAAAAAGGTGGAAGAGATTGCAGAGTTGTTGCAGATCAACGGCATCAAGGCATTACCTTATCACGCAGGACTGGAATCTGCCGTTCGGGCGCGTCACCAGGATATGTTCCTGATGGAAAAAGTGGATGTAATTGTAGCTACCATAGCTTTCGGAATGGGAATCGACAAACCCGATGTACGGTATGTTATTCACCATGATATCCCGAAGAGTCTGGAGAGTTACTATCAGGAAACCGGTCGTGCCGGTCGCGACGATGGCGAAGGAAATTGTGTGGCCTTTTACGCTTACAAAGACATTGAGAAACTGGAGAAATTCCTTCACGGAAAACCCGTTGCCGAACAGGAAATCGGGCGCCAGTTGTTGAATGAAGTCGTGGCTTATGCCGAAACTTCAATGAACCGCAGAAAATTTCTGCTGCACTATTTCGGAGAAGAATTTGACGAAGTAAACGGCCCCGGAGCCGACATGTGCGACAATTCCCGCTATCCGAAGGAAAAGATGGAGGGTCAGGAATTTGTTACACTGGTGCTGGAAAGCATTCATCAGCTCAACGAAAAGCACCGCGCGAGTCATATTGCCGATTTCATTTGCGGGAACACCACCAACGAGATTAAGACCTATAAACAGGAAACGCATCCGTTGTTTGGCAAAGGAGAAGATTTCGAAGGACGTGATGAAAAATTCTGGAATTCAGTGATCCGTCAGATTGTAGTGGCCGGCCTGGTGAGCAAAGAAATTGAAACCTATGGCATTCTTCACCTGACTTCCGAGGGAAAAAAATTCCTTAAAAAACCTGCTTCGTTTACACTGATTAAGGAGCGTGATTACACGGTGGATGAAGATCTTTCGGACATCTCAACCAATACAAGAGGCGGTGGAAATGCCGGAGATGATGCCCTGTACAAAATGCTGAAGGACGAGGTGAAGAAAATCGCCGCGCGTAAAAACCTTCCTCCTTACGTTATTTTTCAGGAAGCGTCGCTGCAGGATATGGCAGTGCAGTATCCGATTACCATAGAAGAGATGGTGAACATCACTGGTGTTGGCCGCGGAAAAGCCATGAAATTCGGTCAGCCGATTCTTGACCTGATCAGCGATTATGTGGAAGAAAACGAGATTGAACGTCCACAGGATCTGGTGGTGAAATCTGCGGTAAACAAATCCGGATTTAAGGTTCATATCATTCAGAACATCGACCGAAAACTTCCGCTGGAGGATATTGCCTCGGCGAAAGGTAAAAATCTGGAAGATGTAATTGCCGAAATCGAAGCCATTGTGCACTCCGGCACCAGGGTGAATATTGATTATTACATCGATGAGATTTTGGATGAAGATTCGCAACAGGACATCATCGAACATTTTATGAGTGCAAAATCAGATTCTATTGAAGAAGCACTCGGGGAATTTGACGGTGATTTTTCGGAAGAAGAACTGCGCCTGATGCGCATTAAGTTCCTGAGCGAAGTAGCCAATTAATTTCCGAGTTCACTTACCGCGAGCCAGGCCATAAGACCGCAACCGGTAAGCAAAGCATCCTCATCGATATCGAATCGGGGTTGATGAAGATTGTGCACGATTCCTTTTGATTCGTTGCGGACGCCGAGTCGGTAAAAACAGCCCGTATATTTCTGAGAGAAGTACGAAAAATCTTCGGCAGTCATGCGCAGTGGTAAATCCACTACCTGCTCTTTGCCGAGATATTCTATGGCCCGTTGTTTTGCCCGGTTGGTGAGTGCTTCATCATTCACCAAAAAGGGATAGCCTTTATCAATCCGGATATCACATGTTCCGCCCATCGAACGGACCAATTCAACAGCAAGTTTCTCTATCTGGTGATGTGCTTCCATGCGCCACGTCTCATCCATCGTGCGGAAAGTGCCTTCGAGTTTCACTTCGTTGGGAATCACGTTGGTGCTTCCCAAACCTTCGACACGCCCGAACGACAACACCGATGGAACAGTAGGATCGCCAAAACGGCTTACCACTTGCTGCATTGCAACAATCAGGTGTGAGGCAATCAGAATAGGATCGACATTTTTTTGTGGCAATGCGGCGTGTCCCCCTTTTCCTATTACCCGAATCCGGATTTCGTCGGCCGAGGCCATATACATACCGGGCCGAAATCCCACCTTTCCGGCTTCGAGCTCGGGATAAACGTGTTGCGCAAAAATTGACTCCGGAATCGGATTGTCCAACGCCCCTTCTTTTATCATAACAGATGCTCCGCCTGGCAAACGCTCCTCACCGGGCTGAAAAACCAGTAAAACAGTTCCTTCCCACTCCGACTCCAGCTCCTTCAGAATTTTTGCCGCTCCCAACACAGAAGCGGTATGGACATCGTGTCCGCAGGCATGCATAACGCCGGGAACTGTGGATTTATAATCGACTTCGTTTTCCTCAGAAATTGGCAACGCATCCATATCTCCACGCAACGCCACTGATTTTCCTGCGCCGTTTCCGATCATGGCAACAATTCCATGCTCAGCATATCCGGTTTTAAAAGGAATGCCCATCTCTTTAAGCGCCGACTGAATGTAGGCAGAGGTATTGCGCTCTTCGAATGAAAGTTCGGGATTTGCATGAAGATGGCGCCGGATTTCGCGGACATTTTCGAATCCAATCCTAGCCTGTTCCTGAATTTTCTGAAGTAAGCTGTTCATGATTTAGAAAAGTTCTTTAGCTGATGTCCATAACATTCTACCGGCTGCATACAGCATCAGCAAACCGAAAGAAAATTTTACGACTTCGGGCGAGAGCCGCAACGAAAGTTTGGATCCGAAATATCCACCAGCTACAAAAAATATTGCGATAACAATGGCGTAGTTGATATTCAGATTACCGGTTTTGTAATAGTTGTAGCAGGCAAGAATTCCAATGGGGGGCAACATCAGAGCGAGACTTGTGCCCTGAGCTTCGTGCTGCGTGAGACCAAGGAAAAAGATCAGCATCGGAACAACGATGATGCCTCCTCCTATACCGATAAATCCACTGGCTACTCCGGCGAGCAATCCGATGGTCATCAAAACAAGAAAAGTCGTCAGATCCATTTTCAAGGCTAGAAATCGAGGTTAAGTGACAGATAAATAACCGACGGCTGCACAACTCCATCGTCTACTCCCCAAGCCCAGTCTAATCTCACAAAATAACCGAGCACCCGCGAACGAAGTCCAACGCCATAACCATAAATAATCGGCTCGCGGTTGTTGCGAATCAGAACAGACACACTTCCTCCGCCGGTGGTAATTTCCTGTTGATTAAATTCATTTTCTTCGCTGTACGGATGCAGCCCTGTCCAGGCAGAACCGATGTCTCCGAAACCGATTATCTGGAAATTCTCGAGGAAATCTGACTTAATCGGCGAGTTAGCGAAATATTTAAAAATCGGGATGCGCAGCTCTGAATTGATTACAGCAAAGGTGTTTCCGTTTCGGGAATTGTTCCAGAAACCGCGCATCGGAGAAGCCAGCGCCTGAAAATCATATCCCTGACTATCGGAAACCGGCAATGAATTATCGACTTTGCGAAACAACCAGTTATCGACGCCTCCAAGAAAATACACCAGTTTGCTTCCGCCCAGCGATGAACTAACCGCCAATCTGTTGGCCCAGATTATACTGCGATGAATGCGTTGATACTGCCGGAAATCACCACCAATTAATAAGAAATCTGAATTCTGCGGAATGGTCCACGGTTGCGCCAGCGACGCGAACACACGCTGAAACTCCCCTACCTGTTGGTTGAACTCTCCCCAGATTTTAAATCGCCAGCCGCGCCGAAGGTTGAGCCCCATGCCGAGAGAATTATCGAATACGAGCGCCGCTTTTATACCAAGTTGATGCTCGTATCGGGAAGGAGCTTCGAGCTCAAAAATATTTGCAGACAAAGCAGAATAGCGGTCGTTGCGATACGAAAAAGTACCTTCTATCCGCAGTACTTCGCTGAGTGGCCAAGACAATCTTGTCCCCGCAAAATAAGTCTGAATTTCGAGTACCGATGTTGTGCCATACAGCTGATTGTTCTGCCGCAATATGAAAAACTCTTTGTCCAGCCTCTTTTTGTAATTCTGAAAAGACAACAGGAAATCGGAATTGCGCAAGTTGAAAGAAGTTCGGAAACCACCAACAATTTTGTAGTCTTCGAAAAGATCGGTAATACCTATCCGAAGCAGCGGACTGAATCCCGGATAGATGTTTCCGGCACCGGTATAGGGCTGATAAAATTCGGTGAGATTGGTGTTATTGAACTGTGTAACTACATGATCGGTTGCGTAATTAATATTGTAGTTACGCGGAATTGGCAATTCCAGTGCTTTCTCCGTTCCGATATCTTCATCCGTTACAGCCTCCTCTTTCCCCTCACCAACATCAATAACTTTTCTTTCGAAGACAATTGCATCTTCATCTTCGGTTATAAACTCGTAATTGGAGATATCGATCTTTCGTTCCGGCGGAAATTCTTCGGTTTGAATGGTCTGAACTTCCGGGAGATTCCGGACCTGTTCTCTCATTTCTTCCAATGCAGAAAGATCATCGGTTTCAATGATTTCAACCTTTTCTGTCGGCTCGAGGGCCCTGGGCTCTTCGTCGATGTCGCCGATATAAAACTGATAGCGTCCATCGTGAAACATCAGATTGGTATACTCACCGGTTCGGTGATTCACCTCATATTCTATCGTATTGCTCTTAAAAACCGGCAGGGGCTCAATCCGAGAAAAATGCCTGTAATGAATGGTTGTGTCAACTGCGGCTATTGCGCTGTCGCGAACTGCAGTCATTCGTTGATAAAAACGCGGTTCCTGCTCTGCCAGAAAAGTATAACGCGCGCTGTCCAGTTGTGCCGGCATTATTTCGTTGATGTCAGGCGTGTCTGTTATGCGGGTAAGAACAGCTCCACGGTTGTCGAGATTATAAATGAAGATGTCTTTCTCTACCGGAAATGGCTCGAAAGTTACTCTTGAGCGCAAGGTATCATCGGGTCGGTTGGAACTGAAAATAATTCCTGTGTCGTCATTCACGAACCGCGGGTTCAGATCATCGTAAACGTCGTTGGTCAATTGCTCCTGCCGGTTTCCAATGGCGTGATAGAGGTAAATATCTGACTGTCCATTGCGCACGCCCGAAAACACCATTCTGCGGCCATCGGTGGCATAAGCCATATCGATCACCTTTTCGAGTTGAAGAATTTCCCGCTTGCTCTTCTTCTTTTCCGAAATGTCGTACGTATACATGATCAGCCGGCCCTTTCTCTCAACTACAAAATTGAATGCCTGCGAACCCGGGTGCCAGGCCAGAACCGGGTAGCTTCGGTCTACTGCGCGCTGCAGTTTGTGCTCCGCCTTGTGAATCTTTTTTCGTTTTCCTTTTTCAATATCGTACAGATACACACGGTATTGGCCCAGAATATTCGAGCTGAAAATCGCGAACTTGCCATCGCGGCTCAGTTTGAAGTTGGAGTAATTCCTCTTTTTATTGGTTTTCACATCCAGTGGCTCCCAGGGAATATTGTGCCTGCCATGCCCCTGCACGCGATACTGATCCTGGTAATAGGTGATAAATTCCTGTGACAGACTTTTCAGGGAGGTGCCGAGCACGAATAAAAATCCGTTATCAATATTTCGGCTCATGCGGGCCATGTACAGAATATTCGGAATTACATTCGCTCCATATACCTCGGCAATATACCGCCACATATATTGACCGGCATAACGGGCTTCCAATCCCGATAAACGATTGAACTTTCTGAATCGTTCATTAATAATTCCGTCCCGAACAATGCTCTCCATTTCCGGATTCCATTCGTCCGCCAGGTAAGAAACGATTCCTTCGGTATACCATTCCGGCAGATTGAGCAATGTTGAATTGCGCAAAGCTTCGCGCCAATTGTTGCCAAGCATCAATTGCGTTACAGCAAGCTCAGCAATTCCGCGCTTTAAGTTGGTGAGATATTTGTCATAGTCGCCATCAAAGTATACGAACAGCTTATTGGAATGGAGCCGGGTATTGCCGCCAATGTTTGCTTCTTCTTCGGTATCCAGTCCGACGTTGCTTTGTTTAAAATCGCTGTGGGTTTTGTAAACTACAATGATTACATCATCCTGAATCACAAAATCCAGATCGTTTTCCACTTCTTTAATAATTTCCGGAGTAGCGCGCGCAGTGTACTCTGCAAGATTCCGACCCCCTTCATAAAAATAAATGCTGTAGTGGTCGAATTTCATATACTGCCAGAGAAACTCGCGGTACTGAATACGGTTTTTCCCGAATTGCTGATTGGAGCCATTATAAAATTGCGCTGATACCATCAGCGCAATCAGCGAAAACGCAACTGTAAATGATATTTTTCGGAGCAAGCTACCCATTTTAAAAAGGGATGGTAAAGATAACCAATAATCCGGCACTGTCTTGACGGGTGAATACCTATACCAATGTAAAAATAGGACATTTATTACACTGCTACTTCAACGAGTTGCCGCCATTATAAATCCTGACCTGAAGGCGGAAATTTAATAGGAAGAATCTGATTTTTTCC
>CALDPJ010000300.1 GCA_937911795.1 uncultured Flavobacteriales bacterium
AAAATTTATCTGCTCACCTTTGATCATGAAGCAATCAATCCGCACGAAATGCTGAAAGCGGTTCAGCAGCATCCGGGTATTTCTCTTGCACAATTCAATCACCGGGTGTACCTGCGCGAAACTACGCCGAATGATCCACAGTTCAATCAGCAATGGCACCACGTGAACAACGGTGGTGGTGGAGCTACCGCAGATGCCGATATTGACAGTGATCTGGCATGGGACATTACTACCGGAGGAACCACTGCACTGGGAGATGAAATTGTTGTATGCGTAATTGAAGGAGGAAACCTGAATCACGTGGATCTTCAGGCCAATAAATGGGTAAATACACAGGAAATTCCAAACAACGCTATAGACGATGACGGAAATGGCTACATAGACGATTTTAACGGTTGGAACGTAGGTTCCAATAATGATCAGGGGGTATTTTCAGGTGGACATGGTACACAGGTAATGGGAATGATCGGTGCCCGCGGCGACAATAACCTCGGTGTTGTAGGCGCCAACTGGGATGTTAAAATTATGTCTGTAGCCGGAGAAAACGCACAAAGTGAAGCGTCGGTAGTCGAAGCTTACACCTATCCGCTTACCATGCGTCAACTCTACAATTCTACCAATGGGGCGAGCGGCGCATTTGTTGTCGCTACCAATGCTTCGTGGGGACTGAACAACGCCAATCCCGATAATCATCCAATCTGGTGCGCGGTATATGAAACCTTGGGAGAACACGGCATCCTGAATTGTGGTGCAACCACAAATAGCAATGTTAATATCGATAACGTGGGGGATATGCCTACTGCTTGCCCCAGTCCTTTTATGGTAAGTGTCACCGCAACCGATAATCAGGATGAACGAACCTTCTCTGGTTACGGGGTCGTGAATGTAGACGTAGGAGCTCCTGGCGATGCGGTTTTCACCACAACCGGTAGCGACGGGTATAGTCCAGCATCCGGAACATCTTTTGCAAGTCCGCTAACCGCCGGAGTAATCGGTTTGCTCTATTCTGTGCCGTGCCCTTCGCTTATTCAAATTGCCAAGGCGAACCCACAATTGGGAGCCGAAATGGTATTGGAAGCATTGTACGAAGGAGTTGACGTTATCCCGAATTTAATTGGTGAAGTAGCCACAGGAGGAAGAATAAATGCCCACAACAGCCTCCTTTATTTACTGGAGAACTGTACGGAAGTGGGTTGTATGGCTCCTTTTTCTACTGCCGTTACCCAGGAAGAAAACACCACCAATTACACGTTTAGCTGGAACGGAATCGATGCCTTAACCTATGATCTACGTTACCGGGTAGTTGGAGAAGATGAATGGATTGAAATCAATGATCTTGTTCAGGTGGAATACCTTGCTACTGATTTATTATACTGTACCACATACGAATTTCAGGTTCGCGCGCATTGTGAAGAAGAGAGTTCCGAATATTCGGCGTCTGTTGAATGGACCACCGATGGATGTTGCGAAAATCCAATGTTATCTGTTGGGGATCTTTCCCCTACGAGCGCTGGCCTCACCTGGGAAAGCGTATTGGCAGCAGAATCATTTAATATCCGGTACCGCGTTCAGGGAACAACGGATTGGAACGAAATTAACGATATCGAAAATACCGGTTTCCAACTCAACGATTTGATGGAGTGTTCGCCATACGAGGTTCAGATCCAAACCAACTGTCTCGATGAGGAACAAGTAGCATTTTCTCCCAGTGTATTATTCACTACTACCGGATGCGGAGCATGCCAGGATCTGGATTATTGCGCCTCAGGTGGAGATAATTCCAACGAAGAATGGATAGAATCTGTAGAATTTGATGGGTTTTCCAACATCTCGGGAAACAATGGTGGCTACGTAGATTTCACCGATGAAAGCCATTTGATGACCATCGGTTCAGAACAAGCATTCACATTAACTCCCGGCTTTGCTGGTAATCCCTTTCCGGAAAGATTCAGAGTATGGATTGATTACAATCAGGATGGGGTATTTGCTGATACAGAAATGGTGTATGACTCAGGTACGGGCGGTACCAGTGCCGTATCGGGAAGCTTCACCATTCCTGAAACCGCTTTGATTGGTTCCACTCGTATGCGCATTGCAATGAAATATGTTGGGAGTGGCTGGGGCGAAGCTCCTCCACCTACTGCGTGTGAAGAATTTGAATTCGGAGAAACTGAAGATTACTGTGTATTCCTCGACGCAATTAGCTCAACCGATGAATCGGCTGAAAACGGAATCAGCATATTTCCAAATCCTGCAGTGGATGAATTGACTATATTGTTTGATCAGACCAGTATAACCGGCAATAAATTTATATATCAGGTTTCTGATATGACCGGACGTCTGGTCATGGAAAACAACATTAATTCAATCAGCGAAACTATTGATATACGGAATATAACTCCGGGAATGTACATGCTAACCATCTACAACGGCACCACCCGTGTCGCAACGGAACAAATTGTAAAATCAAAATAATTTGATTTTTATGAATTCCGAAAGCCGGTTTCCGAAAGAGACCGGCTTTTTTTTCAAACACTTCACAGGAAATCCAAAAAAAGGACCGCTCTTTTGAGCAGTCCTTCTTCCCACATCGTGGGCCCACCTTTCTTCCCTTCGACTCGTTCGTACCTCACTCGCTCAGGATAAACTTCTCATCCAGTAATTTTTGCTGCGCAAAAAAAAGGACCGCTCTTTTGAGCAGTCCTTCCTCCCACTTCGTGGGCCCACCTGGATTCGAACCAGGGACCACCTGATTATGAGTCAGGTGCTCTAACCGACTGAGCTATAGGCCCAAACTTTACTACTATATGCACCAAAACCTTGGTGCTCTAATCCCGAAAAAATAGAAATCTGTGATTTCATCTTTTTTCGAGGATCCTCGTGAAATTATCAAATCAGAGATTTGTGATTTCACGGGACCGACTGAGCTATAGGCCCGGCACTAAAATTGATTTTGCGGCACAAAAATAGACAAAATGCACAAGTCAGTCGTTCATAAAATCAGACTTTCGAATTGTACCTGATAATCGTGCTAAATTTGTAATCACCTTCTTCCACCACATGTCCGCTCTTATCCAATCCATACTCAGAATTTCAGTACTCTCCATGATGATTTTTCCGGTTATTTTGGCAACAGGACAAAGTAACCCGGAAAATATAATCCGGCTCCGGCAGGGTACTGTGCATTTTATCAGCGACGCTCCTCTCGAATTAATCGAAGCCACCTCAACAGAAATTCTGGCCGTTATTGACACAGTCTCCGGTAAGTTTGCATTTTCTATTCCTTTATCATCATTCCTGGGATTTAACAGCGATTTGCAACGAACCCATTTCAACGAAAACTATATGGAATCACAGCTTTATCCCAAGGCTACCTATTCCGGAAAAATGATTGAAGCCTGGGAACCCGCTACCGAAACACCCCGAAAAGTTCGAACAAAAGGTCGGTTAACCATTCATGGCAAATCTGTTGAGCAATTGATTGCTGCAGAAATCAGCAGGACTGAAAAAGGTTGGTTTGTTCGTTCTCAATTTACCGTTCCGGTGGCAGATCACGATATAAAAATCCCGCGCCTGGTAAGCCAGAAAATAGCTTCCGAAATTCGTGTTACCATTGAAGCCTGGTTTGATGCGCAATAAAATTGTTTGGTCGGCATTGTCCTGGGTGTTTGGTCTTTTATCGCTCAATGCACAGCAGCAACCCGTTAAAATCTCATTGCATTACGGATATCCCGATGTAGTTCTGCATGCTGTGGCTTCTGATGAAAACCAGTTGATTTATCTCTCTACGAACCATGGTTTTTATCGCTATGATGGAAGTGATTTAAAAGAAATTAACTGGCTTCCAAAAGATATCCCGGTTAGTAAACTGGTGGTAGCCGGAGATTCATTACTGATTGGCCAGAAATCGGGTCATTTTATTCTTGCATCCCTCTCACTCCAAAAAATTCTACTGAACGATTCCATCACCGATGTTTCGATTGGTCAGATGGCGGTGTGCAACGACCGGTCTTTACTCTTCGGAACCGCCGGAAATGGAATCTTCTTACGATCAACAGCAGGAGAAACTATTTCAGTAACCAGCGAACTAAGCGATCCGTACATCAACCATCTTCATTTCAATCCCGTTTCCGGAATCGCAACCATTGCTACCGATCGGGGATTGGATCAACTTAAAATCACTGCTACAGGATCTCCGGAATTTCTACAACACATTCACACAGAAAATGACATCTATCGAAGCATCGTTTCGGGATCCGGTGATGACTTAATCGCTTCCGGAGACGTTTCAGGGCTGCTAAAAATTACAACAGGAAATTCCGGACCTGAGATATTGAAAGCGGATTCGAATCCGCAACGCGAAAAACTATTTCATGCACTCGATCAAATCTGGGTGCTGGAGAATCAATTCGTCATTCACAAACTGGCTGGCCTGCAAAATACGACGCCCGTTTTTCAGGAAATTGCGCGGTTTTCTGAACCCGTTGTCGATATTCTGGGCATCCACGAAGGCTATTTGATGGTCTGGCAGCGCGATGGAACACTGCAACTGGTGCCCGTAAATTACTCGACATTCAAATCGATTGGCAGGACTTCAATGTCCGGAATTACGGCCATGTGCAGAACTCCTGATGGAACCATTTGGGCAGCAAGAGAAGATGAATTAATAGAAATTTCAAACCAAGAAGGAATCGTTCAGGTTCTGCGAACCATACAGTTACCCGAAACGAGCAACTTCCCGATCATCAGTCTCGCAGAAAAAAACAATCGGTTGCTGGCTGGCTCGTTCGGTGATGGGTTATTTGTATTCGATCTTCAAACCAATAATCTGCTGGCCCACCTCAACGAAGGAACGGGCCTGGACAACAACAGCATCCTCGACATTGCTGTAAGCGAAAACAACATCTGGATTTCAACCATGTCCGGCGTGCAATCGGTTTCAGGAAAAACAGAACCCGAGCTCCACAGTCTGAGCGGATCACCGGGATATATTTACTGCCTGAAAGCCAACAGCGATGGGCGTCTTTTCGTGGGAAGTCAGGGAGAATCAATGTTTGTAAATGAAGGTATGCACTTACAACCGGCCATTGAAAATGATACCACGACGCATTCTTTCATCAGCATTGAATGTGACGCTCAAGGCAACATTTGGGGACTGACAACCGATTCAAAATTATTTCGTGTTGAAAACCATGAATTTCAGCCCCACCCACTCAACGACGAACTCACCGGCCTGGCAGCGTACCGGCTTTTTTCTTCTCCTTCGGGTCATGTCGGTTTGATTTCAGATCACGCACTGTATGATATTTCAGAAATGAACTCTGCCTATGAATTACTCGGTGCTCCGGGACTTTTTACCAGTGAGTATCAAAATATTTCGACGGTGGATTCGGATGGAGACTTTTGGTTGGCGGGTATAAATGGATTGGTTTTAATAGAAGCACGGGTGCTGAAAAGTAACAACCTACCCCGAACAGAAATTGAAACGCTGTATGTTAATCGGGAACTCTCCGAACTGAATAGCACGGGATCTTTCGGGCACACCGCAAACAATCTGAGTTTCATTCTCCGCTCCGTCTGGCATGATCCGTACCGACCAGTGGTGAGTGAATATCGGATGGCTGGTCTCGACACCACCTGGAGAACCATCATAGACAAGGAGTTGCATTTCGCAAAACTTTCACCCGGCAAGTACGATCTAGAATTGCGCACACTTTTTGGCCCGACAATGAATCCGGTTCATAGTACGAATTATGCTTTTCAAATCGCTCCGCCAATTTATATGCAAAGCTGGTTTATTGTGTTGATGGCTGTTTTACTCCTGATGCTACTCGTTGTGGGAATTCGTTGGAGAGATCGTCGAATGGCTACCGCAATGGCTTTGAAAACCGAGCGAATCCAAACCCGGTTTGAATTGCTGAAGAATCAGATA
>CALDPJ010000301.1 GCA_937911795.1 uncultured Flavobacteriales bacterium
CGGTGAGTGCGGTGCGTGGTCTCTTGTTCGCTGCAGCGTTGCAACAAGCTGCGGATCAACAACCATTACTCGACGAATTTGAAAAAACGCTCCATCAATCTTCACCCGAAGATTTGGTTCCGATGATAGAGGCTTTGGTATGGGCGCCGGCATCTGCGCCGCTGCTCGATTCACTGGTTTTATCGGATGCTCCGGAGATTTCCACCGCTGCATTCACCGCACAACTGAAACACTTTGAGAATACAGATAAAACATGTGAAGCCTGGCAACAATTCGTAAACCGGGTTCTGGTCCGTGCCGATTACGGACAGCTGGCGGTGCTGGGAAATTATTTGCGCCAGGAAAATTTTGAGCGCAGGAATTGTCTTTCAGAAATTTCATTCGCAGAAACCATGGCGGCCATCCAACTCCCGGCCGGTATCGAAGCATGGATTGAACTCAACCATCTAGAATCTCAACGCAGCGGTAACCCTTTGTTGCCACAACCGGAGATGAATTATTATAACATCAACTGGAACCTCCTCGAAGATGTCGGTCCCCAGCCCGAAATTGTGATTCAAACTACCCGTGGCGCTTGTACGCTGGTGTTGCTTCCGGAAGATGCTCCGGCAACCGTTTCGCACCTGCTCGAATTGATTGATGAAGGGTTCTTCAACGGCAAATCTTTTCACCGGGTGGTACCCAATTTTGTGGTTCAGACTGGTTGCCCGCGTGGAGATGGATTCGGAAGCGGAAATGTATTGCTGCGCTCAGAATTCAGTCCGTTGCATTATGGGCCGGGAGTAGCCGGAATGGCGTCTGCCGGGCCGGATACCGAAAGCACGCAATGGTTCATTTCGCACCGCACCACGCCGCACCTCGACGGCAGATACACGATCTTCGGAGCCGTTGTGGAAGGAATGGACGTGATCTGGAATTTAACGCGCGGCGATAAAATTGAATCCATCGAAGTGAAGAAAAGTCAGCGGTAAACGCTAACGATCCTGGATAAATATTTTGTGCATCCTAATGAATGTGATGCTGTTTCCGCCGCAAAATTATAGTCGGTCGTGGAAGTAATAGTATTGGTCTAAGAAAAGCCGGGGCAGAATTTCACTGTGCCAGAAAACCGAACCAAAATGGCCGGATTTTAATTTTTCAAAAGAGATGCGGAGGAGCAACTTCAGGTGGTTGTTGGCCTCGCGGCGCATCCGGACATTTCATGTTGAAAACTTAAAATGAATGTGGATTAAATTCGATTGTGTCCGAGATTTATTTTAGCAACTTTTGTAATCACTGTGCGGGAAATATCGCCCGCAATTTCTGAAGAAGAATTAAAATCTTAAGGCCTGTCAATCAGGTCTTTTTAGTCGGGTATAGCATTATCCGTCCGGGGAATTTTTTTCCCGAAAAAATGAGTTTGTCAATTAAAATTATAAAAAGCAAATGAGCCAGAAAAACACCACGGAAACTTCCGAAAATGTGCCTCCCGGAACAGGAATGACCGCACAACAAATCATCGATTCAGAACCGATTCTAAGCGAAAACAAGAACCGATTCGTGTTGTTTCCGATACAACACAACGATATCTGGTCATTTTACAAAAAGGCAGAGGCCAGTTTCTGGACTGCCGAAGAAATTGATCTGGAAGCCGACCTGGTGGACTGGGATCAAAAGCTCAACGAAGACGAACAACACTTCATAAAACACGTGCTTGCGTTTTTTGCTGCGAGCGACGGAATTGTCAATGAAAATCTCGCGGAAAATTTTGTAGCCGAAGTGCAGTACACCGAAGCCAAATTCTTTTACGGCTTTCAGATCATGATGGAGAACATCCACTCTGAGACGTATTCGTTATTGATCGACACTTACATTAAAGACAATAAAGAAAAGAACGAATTGTTCAACGCCATCGAAACGCTGGATTGCGTGAAGAAAAAGGCCGATTGGGCGCTGAACTGGATCGAGAGCGATTCGTTTGCCGAACGTATCGTTGCCTTTGCCGCAGTAGAGGGTATTTTCTTTTCAGGAAGCTTTTGCTCTATTTTCTGGCTCAAGAAACGCGGTCTGATGCCGGGGCTCAGCTTCTCGAACGAGTTGATTTCGCGAGATGAGGGACTGCACTGCGATTTCGCTTGCCTGCTCTACACCGAGCACATCAAAAATAAATTACCAGAAGAGCGCGTACGCAAAATAATTGTAGATGCGGTGGACATTGAGAAGGACTTTGTATGCGAGGCGTTGCCGGTAAAACTGATTGGCATGAACGCCGATCTGATGAGTCAGTACATTGAATTTGTGGCAGACAGACTGCTGATGGAATTGGGGTGTGAGAAGGTATACAATGCTACCAATCCTTTCGACTTTATGGAGATGATTTCGCTGCAGGGCAAAACCAACTTCTTCGAAAAACGCGTCGCCGAGTATCAAAAGGCCGGCGTTATGAGCGAAAAGGGAAGCAGTGCGTTTACGACCGACGCTGACTTTTAATTACGAACCGATCCGTTTAACCTACTAATATCCCAAGCATTATGTATGTAGTCAAAAGAGATGGCCGCAAGGAATCTGTTAAATTTGATAAAATAACTGCCCGTGTTAAAAAGCTGTGTTACGGGCTCAATTCGATTGTCGATCCAACGGTGGTGGCCATGAAGGTCATCGAAGGGGTTTACGAAGGAGTGACCACTTCTGCACTGGATAACCTGGCTGCCGAAACCGCCGCTTCGCACGTGGTAAAACACCCCGATTACGCGCTGCTCGCCTCGCGTATCGCCGTTTCGAACCTGCACAAAAACACGAAGAAATCGTTTTCCGAAACGATGCAGTTGCTGCACGACTACATTGATCCGAAGAACGGCGAAAACGCTGCACTCATCGCTGACGACGTTCATCAGATCATTCAGGACAATGCAGAATTGCTCGATTCCACGATCATTTACGACCGTGATTTCCGCTATGATTTCTTCGGATTTAAAACACTCGAACGTTCTTACCTACTGAAACTTAACGGGCAGGTAGCCGAACGTCCGCAACACCTGCTCATGCGTGTGGCGGTGGGAATTCACAAAGAAGATATTGACGCTGCAATCGATTCCTATCACCTGATGTCGGAAGGATGGTTTACCCATGCAACACCGACACTTTTCAATGCCGGTACGCCCAAGCCACAAATGTCGTCGTGCTTTTTGCTTACGATGAAGGAAGATAGCATCCAGGGAATTTACGATACACTTACCCAATGCGCCCGGATTTCACAATCGGCCGGAGGAATCGGACTTTCGATACACGATGTTCGCGCTAAAGGATCCTACATCAAAGGCACCAACGGAACCTCCAACGGAATCGTTCCGATGTTGAAAGTATTCAACGATACAGCCCGATATGTGGATCAGGGTGGCGGAAAACGCAAGGGTTCTTTCGCGATATACATAGAGCCATGGCACGCGGATATTTTTGATTTCCTCGATCTGAAAAAGAATCACGGAAAGGAAGAACAGCGCGCGCGCGACTTGTTTTACGCACTATGGGTTCCCGATTTGTTTATGAAACGAGTGGAGGAAGATGGTGAATGGACATTGATGTGCCCGAATGAATGTCCCGGTCTTTCGGATACGCACAGTGCTGCATTCGAAGAATTGTACACCCGATACGAGAAAGAAGGGAAAGGCCGTAAAACCATTCGCGCCCAGGAATTGTGGAACCAGATTGTAGAATCACAGGTCGAAACCGGAACGCCGTACATGTTGTACAAGGATGCGTGCAATGCTAAATCGAATCAGCAGAACCTCGGAACCATCAAGAGTTCCAACCTGTGTACCGAAATTCTGGAATACACCGCTCCCGACGAAGTTGCGGTTTGTAATCTCGCGTCGGTTGCGCTACCGAAATTTGTGAAAGACAATAAATTCAATCACCAGAAGCTGTTTGATGTGGTGTATCACATGACCGGCAATCTCAATAAAATCATCGACACCAATTACTACCCGATTGCCGAAGCGCGCCGTTCAAATATGCGTCACCGCCCGATTGGAATCGGTGTGCAGGGACTGGCCGATGCTTTTATCCTGATGCGTTATCCTTTCGACTCTCCCGAAGCGCGGCAACTGAATAAGGATGTTTTCGAAACGATTTATTACGCTGCGATGACGGCTTCGAAGGATCTGGCCAAAGAGAACGGAGCATATGAAACCTACGAAGGGTCGCCGGTTTCTAAAGGTATTTTCCAATTCGACATGTGGGGAGTAGAGCCTTCTGACCGATGGGAATGGGATGTTTTACGTGAAGAAGTGGCCAAATTCGGCGTGCGGAATTCATTGTTACTGGCTCCGATGCCCACCGCGTCAACCGCTCAGATTCTCGGCAACAACGAGTGTTTCGAGCCGTACACATCAAACATCTACACCCGTCGCGTAATTTCCGGTGAGTTTATCGTGGTGAACAAATACCTGCTGAAGGATCTGGTGAAACTTGGCCTTTGGAATGACAGCCTCAAGAATAAACTGATTGCCAGCAACGGATCGGTTCAGCACATCGAAGAAATTCCGGACAATCTTAAAGCTCTCTATAAAACCGCCTGGGAAATCAGTCAGCGTGCAATAGTGGATATGGCCGCCGATCGCGGAGCATATATCTGCCAGTCGCAATCGCTGAATATCTTCATGGAGAACCCGAACTTCGCGAAACTCACGTCGATGCACTTTTATGGCTGGAAAAAAGGTCTTAAAACCGGAATGTACTACCTCCGAACCAAGGCCGCGGCCGATGCGATTAAATTCACGGTAGAAAAAGAACGCAAAGTAAAAGTAGTTGACACTTCAGCGGCCGAACTGGAAATGGAAGCACAGGCCTGTTCAATAGAAAACGGCCCCGATTGCGAAATGTGCAGCGGATAAGATCGTTGAATACCGAACTGAATGAAACCCCGGCTGATGTCGGGGTTTTTTTGTGGCTAATTACTGTATATTTGAACCAATTGTTCCAATCATGAAAGCTTTTCAAATTCAAATTAGCCACTATCTGCACGTCACGTTTTTCGTAATGATTGGCGCCGCGGTTTTTGGTCAGAGTTTTACCGGATTGCAGACGGAAGTCAATCTGAATCATGTATACGATCCGAGGGCACACATTGGTGGTGGTGCGGTAATCATCGACATCAACAACGATGGTTTTATGGATGTATATCTACCAGGAGGGAAAGGCTCCGAACAATTGCTGCTGAACAACAATGGCGAATCGTTTACGAATATTGCAGCAGACGCCGGCTTATGGGTGGTGGACAACTTTTACACCGTGGG
>CALDPJ010000302.1 GCA_937911795.1 uncultured Flavobacteriales bacterium
TCGACGGTGTGATTCTGGATTCGATGAATGTGCGCGATAAAGGATTTGAATTGGTACTGGCTGATTTTCCAGCAGAACAAGTACAGCAATTGCTCGACTATCACCGGAAAAATGGTGGACTTTCGCGCTACGTGAAGTTCCGGTATTTCTACGAAGAAATTCTGGGTGAATCGCTGAGCGACGAACGATTGCAGGAACTGGCCAACCGTTTTTCGGAGATTATGCTCAATGAACTCGGCAGTAAAAACCTGTTGATTGGCGACACTACTTCCTTTCTCGAAAACCTTCCAAAACCCTTTACGATGCACATCGTTTCGGGCTCGGACCAGACAGAGCTGCGCGAACTCTGCCGGCGGCTGGAAGTAGCATCTTATTTTGATTCGATTCACGGATCTCCGAAACCGAAGACCGAGTGGGTGACGGAATTGCTGAAAGATCATGGTTATGACACAACCAAAGCCGCGTTGATTGGCGATTCTGTCAATGATCTCGACGCTGCCCGCGACAACAGTATTGATTTTATCGGGTACAACAATCCGAAGTTGCGAGAAAAAAGTGACCACTATATTGATGCTTTTAATTCCGGAATCTGATCATGAAAAAGCCCGCGGTCTCCGAACGGTTTTTACATGCTTTCGACGATCCGGACATTTTCGATTGCGGAGATTTCAATTTAATGAAGGTCGCACAGGACGCGCTTATACGAGAAGTTGGCAAAAACGGGAACCTTCTTTTATATTTCGACAAACCAAAATGGTTTCTGCAATTATATTTCAGATTAAAGGCAGCCAGAAATGGCGGAGTAACCTCAACCGTTTCGCCGGCTATCGCGGATAAAAAACTGCTGGCGATCATTCCTCCCCGATTTGTTCCGGACGAAAAGGGAGCACCCAAATTGCAGTATTTTCACCGGTTTCAGCAACTTCTGCCGCGCGAAGAAATTGCCCTCGTGTACCTGACTTCCTCCGGTGAACCACCAGTAAAACCCGACTTTTATCTTCACCAAATTCTGCAGCAATTTGGTTCTGTATTTCCGGATGATGGGGAAATGAAGTTTTTGTCGGAACTGAAACGCTGTTACCAGACCATTGCAACAAAAAGTCGCTTCTCACAAACCGAGCTGCACCATATTAAAACAGGATTCGAAGAATTCTGGCGACAGTATCGGGCGTTGAAATTATTTTTCGCCGGCACAAAGGCCAGAAAAGCGATCATTATTCCCGGATACTACACCGAACAAACCATTGCCGCGCTGAAAATCAATGGTATCGAAGTAATCGAAGTTCAGCACGGGGTCATCACACCGGCATCTCATTTTTATATTTATCCACCAAAAATCAAGGAAGCTGCGAAGAAGGCGCTATTTGCCGACCGCATCTGGCTTTTTGGTGAGTTCTGGAAACAGCAATTATTAAAAGGATCAGAATTCTCTGCGGATCAAATGACCATTGTCGGTGATTATTTTCTCCGGCAGGAAACACCGCCTTCTGATCCTCAACGTTTCGAGGCTTTTGCCACTCAATTTCCACGCTTGCTGCTGATCGGAACCCAAACCAAGCGGCATCCGCAATTCATCGAATTGATCAGCGGTTTATCGGAGAAATATCTAAGCGATAAAACCGGGTGTGGTATTGTTTTAAAACCCCACCCTGCCGAAGATCCTGAATTGTACTCAGCAGTCACCGGACGGCCGAATGTATTGCTGACCGACGCGAGTCTTGATTTTTTATATCCGAGGTGTGACGCCTATATCAGCATGTATTCAAATACCTTATTCGAAGCCACGCGATTTCCGGCTTTGGCGAAATATGTGCTGCGAACCGACGAGACCGCAGCGCTTGCCGAGGCTGTTGCGGCAAGTGGCGTGGCCAGAATTTTAAGTCCCGGTGATGATCCAATGGAAATCACAGCGCCGCAGGCCGAAGCTCCGGATTCGAGGTTCTTTTTTGCACCATTCAACGAAGGTTTGATCCGATCGCTGCTGAACGATTAGCAATTGGTTTTTAATTATTCTCCTTCAGATACCGCTGCACCGCCAACGCTTTTTGTTTTCCGATTTCTGCGGAAATTTCTTCAAAAGGGGCTTCTGACAAACGCTTTACGGATTTAAACCGCGACAACAATTTGCTGGCAATTTTAGGTCCGATGCCGGGAATATTGGTCAACGATGTTCCAACTGCGACTTTGCTGCGAATGTTGCGGTGGTGCGTAATTCCAAAGCGGTGGGCTTCGTTGCGCAGCTGCTGAATAATCTTCAGCGTTTCGGACGTTTTGTTGAGATACAGCGGAACAGGATCATCCGGATAGTAAATTTCCTCCAACCGCTTCGCAATTCCGATAATGGCCAGTTTGCCGATCAACCCGAGCAATTCCAGGCTTTCGACCGCAGCACTGAGCTGTCCTTTTCCGCCATCAATGACAATGAGCTGCGGCAGGGATTCTCCCTCCTGAATCAGCCTGCGGTAGCGCCGGTAGACCACTTCGCGCATCGAAGCATAGTCATCCGGACCGACCACAGACTTTATATTGAAATGTCGGTACTCTTTTTTTGCCGGTTTACCGTCTCTAAAAACCACACAGGCCGCCACCGGATTGGTGCCCTGGATGTTGGAGTTATCGAAACACTCGATGTGCCGTGGAACTTCTTTCAGCCGGAGGTCAAGTTTCATCTGATCGAGCACCCGATTTTTGAATTTATCGGGATCGGTAAAACGCTCCTGGCGGTGCTGGTCGAGCATAAAATACTTCGCGTTTCGCTCGCTGAGCTCCAGTAATTTTTTTTTATCTCCGCGCTGGGGAACTACAAACTTCACTCCCGGCAATTCTATCTCCGGATCAAAAGCGACGAGAATTTCGGGTGCGTTGCTTTCAAACCGCTGCCGGATTTCGGCCA
>CALDPJ010000303.1 GCA_937911795.1 uncultured Flavobacteriales bacterium
GCGTCATTGCCCGCAGGTTGCGAAGTGCCGTTTTTAGTCGGTATATTAAACGCAAACTCAACATCCTCCGGGGGAAGACATCTCTCATCGTCGCAGGTCATGTAAGTGAGATAACCCGTGACCGTGAATGCTTCGTCTGTTTTGATCTTTATCCGTTGGCGGAAGTTTGCGGAGCCATCGTGAAAATTAAGATCCATATCAAAATTAGGATCGTGCTTGGTGATGTACTCCGGTTCATCGATTTTACCGTCGAGCTTAAAATCTTTGGTCGTCTCAAACGAAAAAGACGTGGCAATCGGACCTTCGTCATTGGGCAATTCGGTGGCATAAACGTGCCAACCTTCTTCGATGTCTGCTTTTAAAGAAAGTACTGCAAAATCTTCACCGCGCTCCTCTACCGAAAAAGTCCAGGATACGGGATCATAAATCTGAGCAACTGCTCCTGAGGATAAAACAGTAAAAAAGCAAACCAGGATTGAATAAATAGCTGTGATTCTCACGATCATCGAAAAGCGTTTTAATGCTGGCAAATCTACTGAAATTAAAAGAAGGCTTTCTTTTCAAAGCAGTCGAAAGGTTGTATTCTCATGATAAAAATTGTGAAAATCAACTTCCGCCATTCAACGCAATCAAAAGTATGTGTTTGGTTTCACTGGTGATTTTCGCCCATTCCGCAATTCTCCTGCCCACCAGCCACACAATCCTGCCGCCGGATTCCAGTACCCACTGCTGATCTTTTTCAAACCGGCTCACTTTTTCATCGATCAAAAAATCACTGATCAATTTGCTGCTTTGCATTCCCAGCGGTTGAAATCGGTCTCCCTGTCGCCACAAGCGCAACACCAACGGAAATTCAAGTTTTTCTGAATCTAAAGCGGCCGATTGTTTGCTTTGGGGAATTTTAAATCCATCCGGTTCAACTTCAGAAATTTCCAGTTTTACAGGCCATTCGAGGTGATTCTGGCCGTTGAAGATTTCAATTTCCACATTTTCTACGGATTCTTTTTGCACGGGCCGGATCATCAACTCATCGCGGTTAACCAGCAACTGATGCGAGCGGCTGAAAAACTCTTTTCCGGTGACAGCGATGTCAAGTATGTCCGATGATTGTGCGGCATTGAACCCAAAAGGCTGCAACCAGAAAAATAAGATCAGATCCGCATACTGGAGCGGCCTAATTTTCTGGTGATGAATTATCGTATGTTCCGGGTGCTCTTGATACACTTCCGGATTCTGCGCAGTAATCAGCTCTGTCGCCATCTGTACAAATTGACCGAGCATCAACTGATTTTCAGAAATTCTGGCTTCGAAATCGGGTTGTAGCGCCGCAAACTGAGGAATTACGTGGTGTCGAATGCGGTTGCGTAAGTATCGATCTCCGGAATTGCTCTCGTCTTCTCTGTACGGTATGGAGTTAACTTGGGCATACTCCAAAATTTCAGATTTTGTGAATCCCAGCAAGGGACGTATCCGGTGGTTGGTGGCAACCGGAATTCCCGCCCAGCCCTTTGCACCTGATCCGCGGAGCAGATTGATAAAAAGCGTCTCTGCATTATCCGACGCGTGGTGTGCCGTCACCAGTTTATTCAGTTGTTGTTGGTTTTGCAATTCCTGAAACCAGTTATATCGCAACTGGCGGGCCTCCTGCTGAACAGATTTTCCTTCTTTCGCGGAATCAAGAGAAAACCGCCGCCGATGGTGCACCACATTTTGTTGTTTACACCATTGCTCCACCAATTGTGCATCCAGATCAGAGGCCTCTTCGCGCAACTGGAAATTACAATGTGCTGCTTCGAAATATACCCCGGTTTTGATCAACAAATGTCCCAGCACCATCGAATCGACACCACCGCTCATCGCAAGCAGCAGGCGGTCGTTTTCCTGAATCAGGTGGTTCTTTTTAATGAATTGCTGAAATTCACGCCACATAATCCGCTGCTTTGGTTGCATTCAACAAGGCTTCGGCCTTTAGCAAACACTCGGTATATTCTTCTTCGGGTGAGGAAAGACTCGTGATGGCACTGCCCACTTCAAAAGACAGGTTTCCGGTTTGTTTTTCGTACAAAAAACTGCGGATGACCACATTGAAATCGAAATCACCATTGGGTTCGAAATAGCCGAAAGATCCGGAATACAAACCACGCTTACAAACTTCGAAGTGATCGATAAATTTCATGGCGTTGACTTTAGGAGCACCGGTCATACTCCCCATCGGAAAAGTGGCGCGAAAAACATCAGCCAGGGACACTTCCGGCGACAAAGTAGCAGAAACGGTGGAGATCATTTGGTGCACTGTTTTGAAAGTGTAGATTCCGCATAGTTCTTTTACCTGAACCGATTGCGGTGCTGCAATTTTCGACAAATCATTCCGCACCAGATCGGTAATCATAATATTCTCTGCACGCTCTTTCGGATTGTTCCGCAACTGTTCTATAAGCAGTTCATCCGTTTCTGCAGTCCCTCTTCTACACGTTCCTTTGATGGGCTGCGAGAAAATTGTTGCTCCCGATTTTTTAAGAAACCGTTCCGGACTTCCACACATCAATGCGCGATGGGCATCAGAATACAACACTGAGAACGGGGCCTGTGTTTTTTCATTCATCTGTTGATACAACTCAGGCACATTCAGACCCGGCGCTGCTGCTTCAAAAGGAATACAATAATTGAGCTCGTAAACATTTCCACGTTGAATCTCCTGCTGAATCTGTTGCACCGATTTCAGATAATCTGTTTTATCCACCAGTTGATGAAATTCGATGGGTTGAAAAACAATTTTTGCCGGAGGTGTGGTCAATAAATCCAGCAACCATTCGACTCTTTCTTCGCCGGAAATTTCAGGATAATAATGCAACCGGCACCGATCATCTGACCACTCTATCACGAATTCAGGTCTGAAAAACTGAACCAAAGGCCAGGTTTGAAGAGGAGGATTGGCAGAGTGCATGCCTGCAATGATATTATTCTTAAGATCATAATTCAGAAAACCAAAAATCCAGTCGGATTGCTGGTGGAAGTAATCCTGAAGAGCCTTCAACGGATCAGCATCTGGCTCTTCCTGTATAAATAATTGATCCAATCTTCCCAATGCCAGCAAAGACCGGCCATGAGAATCATTGCTGTTGAGATAAGCAACTTGCTCAAATTCGGCCGTTATCTTATTGAGATTTAAATTACCTGCAGAAATGTCGATGGTCGTTCGCACACTGCAAATTTAACTGCTCTTACAGATATTGCATCAAGAACTATAGTGAATAAAAATCAGGCTATTGATGTAAGATAATTTGAATGGCGTACCGATTATTTGATTAAATTTGAATGTTAACCACAAAAAGATGAAAGGTTCAGCACTATTAACCATCCTGCTTTCAGTCTTGTTTGCCTGTGATGTGATGTCTCAAGCGCGAATCGTTTTTCAAAACAATCCCTACATTGTTATTGAGGACGGAGCCTATCTCGTCATTGATAACCCCAATGCCAACGCCATTACAAATCCGGCTCAGGGCAATATTGTTTCAGAAGATGAATTCAACTATGTAAAATGGAATATTGGTACGCAAACAGGTTCATACAACGTACCCTTTACTACTGCCAATGATGACAAAGTTCCTGTTGAGGTAAACATTACAGCTGGAGGGTCAGGTGGATCGTACCCCGGCATTTTGTTTTCAACATATGGAGGTTTGGGTGTTGCATGGGATAGTTTCGTCAACAGACCCTCACCAGTTATAGCAACCAATGATATTTTTTCGGGTACCCTCGATAACTCACCTTATGTCATTGACCGCTATTGGTTGATGGATGTAGAAGGATATGCGACAAAACCGAGTGCTACCTTATCAATAGGTTATGCTGATGAAGAGCATGAGGCAGCAACCAACTCCATTACAGAAGCTTCTTTGGGTGCACAACGTTATAATTCGACATCAGATCTCTGGGGTGATTATCTACCACAGGGAACTGCTAATACTGTAACCAATATAGTTTCCGGTATTCCGGCTCCGGCAGCGAATTTCTTTAAAGTATGGACTTTGGTCAGCAATGAAATGCCACTTCCTGTTGAGTTGATTGATCTGGAAGCAAATTGTGAAAACGGATCAGCCAAAATAAGTTGGTCTACGGCTTCGGAGCACAACAACGATTATTTCCTGATTGAACGTTCGGCAACAGGTGAGCACTGGACAGCTTTAACAACTGTGCCCGGAAATGGCAACAGCAGCGTTAAGATTAATTACAATGCCATCGATCCGTACCCATTGAGTTCAACTACGTATTATAGAATCCACCAATTCGATTACAATGGTGATTCGCGTGTTTATGGACCGGTGGCCTCAAATTGTGATGGAATGGATCTCGAAATCGTCAATATCCTGAACAATTATAATTCACATCAACTGCTCATGGATGTGAGTTCTTCATTCAACAGCGATTTCGATTTGTATGTGATGGATGCTGCGGGACGCGTGCTCATTGCCAGACAAGGGGTTTCCATCAAAAATGGAATGAACCAGGTGCAAATCGATAAAAGCAATATGAGTATGGGTATCTACATCATTCAACTCGTGAATGATGAGCACATGTTGACCCGAAAAGTGGCGCTCAATTAAACTACTTCTGAAATTTCGCGGAGAAGGCTGATTATTCCAGACCGATAATTTTTGTCAAACCTTCTACCCAATGATTTTCTGCATTGAGGCTCGGCACCAGATGTAATTCCTCTCCGCCGTTCTCACGGAATATCTCCAGATACTCGTCCTCTATTTCAATCAACGTTTCGAGGCAATCGGCCACAAAAGCAGGTGAAAAAACAAGTATTCTTTTGTTGCCTTTTTTGGCGAGATCTTCCACAATTTTATCAGAAAAAGGCTCAATCCAGTTCTTGTCCAGCCGCGACTGAAATGCAGTCGTTACTTTTTGAGGATCCAATCCGAGTTCCTGAATGAATCTTCTGGTGGTATCAAAACAAGTCGCCTTGTAGCAATATTTATTTTCTGCGTTGATCTCTACTTCACATTTTTCATCACACCGGCCATTCAAATGTGCCTTATCAACTTGCCGCTGGGGCAAACCGTGGTACGAAAACAAAAAATGATCGTAGCTATCCAGATCGAATTTCCGTGCATTTTCCGTAAAAGAGAAAATGAATTCATCGCGCTGATAGAATTGTCCTGTGACCCGGATTTCGGGTTGCACGTACCAATTCTTTACAATCCTGAAAACTTCTTCAACCGTGCTACCGTTCGAGGCCGATGCGTAATGCGGATACAGCGGAACAATAATCAGCTCATCGTATTGATGCTTATAAACCTCCTCCAGAACATCCGGTATGGACGGATTTCCATAGCGCATTGCCAGGTGAAAACGAACGAGATTTTCAGGAAACTTTGCCTGCATCTTCTCAAGCAACTCGTTTCCGTACACGAGCAACGGAGATTCATTATTGCTCCTTTTCCACAGTTCGCGGTAAATGGCTGCAGATTTCGGAGCCCTGAACGGAACAATTATAAAATTCACGAGCAGTTTTCGTGATAACCACGGTATATCAATAACCCGGGAATCATTCAGGAACTGAAACAAATATCGTCGGACGTCACCTACTTTCGGAGAATCCGGAGTGCCGAGATTGATCAATAAAACCCCGGTTGTACGTGGTGGGTGATTGTTCAAAACCTGAAATTACAAATGTATAGCCCGGTCGTCGGTAGCCATCAGTGCTGCTTCGCGAACCCCTTCGGTATAGGTTGGATGCGCGTGGCTCATTCTTGCGATATCCTCGGCAGACGCCCGGAATTCCATGGCTACAACAGCTTCGGCAATGATGTCCGCAACGCGTGGACCGATCATGTGCACACCCAGCACCTCATCGGTTTTGGTGTCGGCCAGAATTTTAATGAAACCGTCGGTATCCATACTGGCTCTTGCTCTTCCGAGTGCTTTTACAGGAAATTTACCTACTTTAAATTCAATACCGGCTTCTTTTAATTGTTCCTCCGTTCTGCCAACTGCAGCCACTTCGGGCCAGGTATACACCACCGATGGAATCAGGTTGTAATCGATGTGCGGCTTTTGGCCGGCGATTACTTCTGCCACAAATACACCCTCGTCTTCGGCCTTGTGCGCCAGCATTGCTCCGCGAACGACATCGCCAATGGCATAGATATTTTCAACATTGGTTCGCAGATGTTCATCCACCTCTATCCGACCGGCTTTGTCCATTTTCAATCCGACTTTATCTGCCTGTAATCCGTCGGTGTATGGCTTTCGGCCAACAGACACCAAACAGTAATCTCCGGTGAAGGTGACTTCCTCACCCTTCGAATTATCGGCTTTTACTGTTACTGTTTTTCCTTTGGCAGAAACGGTTTTAACCTTGTGCTTGAAATTAAACTTAAAACCTTCCTTTTTCAGCACTTTCTGTAATTCTTTACCCAGCGCCCGATCCATAGTTGGAATCAATGAGTCGGTAAATTCAATCACTGTAACTGCCGACCCGAGCCGGGCATATACCGATCCGAGCTCGAGACCAATCACCCCTCCGCCGATAATCATCAGTTCTTTCGGAATTTCTTTGAGTTCCAGGGCTTCTGTACTGGTGATGATTCGTTTTTTATCGGGTTCCATTCCCGGAAAATAATTCGGTTTGGACCCGGTAGCAATAATGATGTTTTTTGCACCAATCTTTTTTGATTTACCAGACTCCGGTTTTACTTCGATTGTGTTTTTATCTACGAAAGAACCCACGCCTTGCAGAACATCCACCTTGTTCTTTTTCATCAGGTAATCAATTCCCGACACGTTTTGCTTCACAACATCTGCTTTGCGGGCAATCATCTGTTTCAGGTTTACCGAAAAACCATCTGAATCAATACCGTGTTCCTTGAACTGGTGAACAGCTTTAAAGTAATGCTCCGAAGAATCGAGCAATGCTTTTGAAGGAATACAGCCAACATTCAGACAGGTGCCTCCGAGGGTATTATACTTTTCGATAATGGCTGTTTTCATTCCCAGTTGTGCACAGCGAATGGCTGCTACATAGCCTCCGGGGCCCGAACCGATGATGGCAACATCGTATTGATCCATAGTTTTTTTATTCTTGAATTGAAGGTGCAAAGTTACTAAATGTTATCTCAAACAAAGTCTTCAGGTCCTTTGACTGCGCCATTTCCAAATTAATCCGAGTACAAATAACAGCGGCAAAGTAAACGCCGACCAGCGGTAGATAAAATCACCGTGTCGCACATAAAAAGTAAGTTCATTGCTTCCGGTGACTTCTGCGGTTATTGCACCTTCGTGGTTCCATTCGAGTTGTTGTTGAATCCGACCATCGGGTGATATAAAAGCCGAAATCCCATTGTTGGCAGAACGCACTACCGGACGACCCGTTTCTATTGCCCGAAGCTGAGCAAAAGAAAGCAACTGCCGGTAGCCAGGAGTATTTCCCCACCACGAATCATTGGTGAGAATCAGCAAGACCTCGGCTCCATCTCGCGCCAAATCTGCCGAAAGCCAACCAAAAGCAGAATCGTAACAAATCTGAACACCGCAACGGGTTCCAGCTACTTCTATTGATTCAGGTATTTCAGCGCTCCCGAGTGATCCCACGATTCCGCCCAGATCGAGCGCCAGCTGGTTTAAAAACGGGAAGGTTTCCGCAAACGGAATTCTTTCAACCCCTGCTACCAACATATTCTTATGTCTCCACGCTACCTGATTTTCGGTGAGAATCATGGCAGAATTAAAGTGCTCGGCATGCGCTTCCAAACCGGAAATGGCATGTGCATACCCAGGTGCGGGCTCATCAGTAGGATAAAACAAACTCACAAATGCACCAGTGATAACAGCCGTGGTATTGGTTGAAACGAGCTGCTCCCGGAATAACCTTACGGCCTCGGATCCCTCCTGATGATGCAACCACAATCCCGCAAACCGCAGATTATTTTTCGGCCCGGACAAACCTCCGGGTTCATAAATAAACGTTTCAGGAAAAACTACGATGCCGGGATTGTTGGTCGAATTTTCAACCAGCTCAAAGCCGCGCAGGATATTCTCAGCCATCCGGCCGGGCTCAAACTTTTCAGATTCGTTGTCCAGACAAGGCTGAACGATTGTAAATGTTACCGGATCTGCAGTGCCTTCAGGATTCGAAAAAGTGAGATTCCAGATCAATGGAAAAAATATTATCACCGCAGCCAAAACCAGCTTCATGAATTTCTTCGCCCGAAAACCGTCCTGTTGGAGGGCAACAACAACCCCTGCATTTGCGAGCAACACCCACAAGGAACCGCCGGCTACTCCCGTCACCGAATACCACTGAATCCACTGCGGATGCGAAGCCATAACATTGCCCAGCGTCAACCACGGAAAAGCAAGTGTCCAATGATGCTGTGCCCACTCAATACTGAGCCAGCATAAAATCAAAATAAACAGTGCAGTCGCCCAACCATGACGCCGTAGAACCCACTGAAAAACGAGCATTACCGCTGTCATCCAGATGGCGTTGATCATCACCGGAGTACATAAAGAAAGCAGCCGGACACCAATATTTTCGTTCATGTTGAACAAGAAGTAAAGCGTACCGACATTCCAGAGAAAAAAGGTCAGAAACGTGAACCACAAACTTTGCAGCGCACTAATTTCCTCCCGGCTTCTGAATTGGTGAATTCTGAAAAGAGGCAAAAAAGCGAAAAATATCAACGGCCATATTTGCCCAACTCCTACCCAGGAGGTTACAAACAACCCGGCACTCAAAAACACAAACAAATAGCAGGAAAAAGTTTTTGATTCTGCAGAAAACCGAGAGGGCATGACTTTTTTCATGGACTCCAAAGATAAAAGTAGATGTATCTAAATGCTCTCGGAAAAGTGGATGTGCAGCGAAAATTGATATTCGACCAATTTTCTTTCAAGGAGAAGTAAAAATTTGAGCTAGCTCAAGAATTTTTGAATCACTGGGTTTCAATTCTCGTTCATCATTTTCTGAATCAGCACCACCTGCCCGAGGTGATAATAAGCGTGCTCAATCATCCCTTCGATATTGCGCAAATAAGTACCGTATTCTTCTTTCACAAAAGACTGATCCAATCGATCCTCCTCCATCGTTTCAACCTCCATTGAAAAATCTTCGGCATTCTTTAAAAACTCCGCTACAATGCGTTGCCAAGCTACTTCGGATTCCAGCTGAGGAAGGTCAAAGCTGTATTTATCATGAATATCCAGATTCCCGCCCTTCAGCACTTTCAGCAATCCGGCGATGTAGTAATTGACGTGAAAAGTCAGCTGAGTAATAGAATTCAAATTCCCGATTTTCCGGATGGCCTGGTCGTACGAGGTGTTTTCCAGTTGTTCCCTGAAGTTGGTGTTGGCTATCCAGCGCCCGTTGAGTAAGACTTCTCTTAGTCGGTTTGCTATAACCACATTCCTTTTCATTGAATCTTTACTTGATTTTCATTTTTGACTACCGCTTTACCTCTTTCAATGGCAAGGTCAATGCTATCCAGAATGTTCTGCTCATCCAGCGGCGGAGAAAATTCAGCGTTGAGCAGATCGGCCCTCACCTGCTGGTTGGCTCCGGAAATAAGTATGGTGGTGCCGGCTGCACTGAGTTTTCGGTAAAACTCCTGAAACCGGCTGATGCCCGTAGCGTCGATAAACGGCACATGGCGCATCCGGATGATCAGCAGTTCCGGCTCCTGCCTCAAATCGGTGAGGAAATCCTGAAATTTTTGTGAAGCTCCGAAAAACAGCGGTCCGTAGATTTCGTAAATCATCACATTGTCCGGAAGATCCGGAATTTCTTCTTCGAACATCTTCTCCGCCACCTGCTGATCCGGATCGAAGAATTTTTCGACATTCTGAATGGTGGTGGCTTCGCTCATCCGCTTCATAAAAATGAAACTCGAAAGAATCATACCGATTTCGATGGCCAGGATCAGATCAAAAAATACGGTCAGGAAAAATGTCGTCAACAGCACGACCACGTCCATGCGATTGCTTTTCAGCAAAGCTTTAAAATGCCTCCACTCACTCATGTGCCAGGCTACCACCACCAGAATTCCCGCCAGGCATGCCAGCGGAATCAGCTTGGCAACCGGAGCAAAAAGCAACATCACCAGCAACAGAAATACCGCGTGAATAATTCCCGACAGCGGAGTTCGTCCACCATTTTTAATATTGGTCGCAGTACGGGCAATGGCTCCGGTGGCGGGAATTCCACCGAACAATCCCGAGAAAACATTACCGGCTCCTTGCGC
>CALDPJ010000304.1 GCA_937911795.1 uncultured Flavobacteriales bacterium
AACGATAGTGAAGAATACCTTGATCGCCCACATTCAATTTATACCAATGATTTTAACAACGATGGCTTCGAAGATCTTTTCGTCACCACCTGGCAGTTTGTCGAAACCTTTGGCAATCCGAATTTCAATGCACTCAACCTGTTGCTGCTCAACAATGGTGACAATACCTTTACCAATTCAGGTGGAATGGCCGGAATCCTGGGACAAGCTTTCAGTGCATCAGCAAACTTACTGGACATTAACCACGATGGTTTTTTGGATATATATGTGGTGAATTACGTAGAACAAACCTCCTTGATGTACGACGATCAGACCGGGCAGGTAATTGGCTTTTCGCACGACTGCTTCGATAATTATTTATATGTCAATGTAAATGGATTCTCCTATGAAAACCAGGCGGAACTTTATGGGGTTAACGATCCCGGTTGCGGTCTCGCTGCCGCAGGTACCGACTTCAATGCAGATGGAAATACCGATCTGATGGTGGTGAATGACTTCGGTCAATGGGTTTCGCCCAATAAATTATACCAGCACACGGGTTCCGGTTTTGCAGATGTTTCAGAAGAAAAGGGTGCCAGTCTTGGATTCTACGGAATGGGTATAGCCGTTGGCGATTATGACGAAGACGGAGATATGGACTACTACATGACCAATATGGGCAGGAATATTCTCTTGCGTCAGGAGGCATCCGGGCCTTGGCTGGATGTTACTACGGGGGCCAATGTAGAGAACACCCTCACCGGTGATTTACTCACAAGTGGCTGGGGAACTTTTTTCTTTGACTACGACAACGATTCCTATCTCGATCTGTACGTCAGCAATGGTCATATACCAAGTGCGCCGTTCATTACAAATGCATTGTACGATCCGAATAAATTATACCGGAACAATCAGGACGGCACTTTTACCGATGTCACAATAGAAGAAAACCTGTTGGACACCGCAATGGGTCGCGGAGCGGTATATTTTGACTTCAACAACGATGGTTTGCTCGACATTTTACAGGTGAATATTTATGACCCGATGAGTTCGGCTCCGAATGGAACAATTCTGTACCTGAATGAAACGCAAAACGATAACAACTACGTGATGTTTGCGCTGTCAGGAGTTACAGCCAATCCACACGGTATTGGTGCGCGTGTGGAATTACACGCTGCCGGACGCGTGCTGATCCGCGAAGTGGACGGCGGTTCGAGTCACGCTTCACACAACGACAAAAGGGTGCATTTCGGATTGGGAGCCATGAACGCTATTGACTCTGTGGTGGTTTATTGGCCCGGCAACCCCCACCCGCAGATTGTTCACGATCCGGCCATCAATGAAATTCACGAAATCGTACAGGAAGATGTGATTACCTCTACTCCCGGAATGCAGCATGAAGGATTCATCAACCGGGTTTACCCGAATCCTGCCAGCGGACCGTTGTATGTTGAATTGAATCCGCATGCCTTCGGAGAGTTTCAACTCGAGCTCACCGATTTGTCGGGTAAGATTATTTTCCGCAAAACATCCATCGTTCCGGCATCTGGAATGCTATCACTGGACGATTGGTCGGAACAGCTTTCAGCAGGAGTATATCTGCTTTCAATTTCCAATGGAAATCAGAAAGAAGTAGTGCGCGTGGCCATTGCTGACTGAGCACTATCCGGAACAATTCTATATAGTATCTCTGACATTTCTATGACAAAACTCTAAGCGGAAGTACGGACATTTGTATCCGAAACCGCAACCGGGCTCCTCTCTTGAAGAATTTAAGTGTAATCTGTGTTTCCCACAAAACTGCCACACTCGAACAAGTGGGTTGTTTTCACATCGATGAAAACCAACAGCAGCAACGGCTGTCGGCTTTGCGCGATGCGCTGGGAATAGATGAGCTGATGTACTTGTCTACCTGCAACCGGGTAGAATTCATGTTCTACGGGCAGGTTATTGTTGATGAAGTTTTTCTGCAGAATTTTCACCGGCTGTTTTTTGCTGAGAGCACAACAATCAATTATACATCATTTCATTCGATGGCCGAAGTTTTTGAAGGCCCGCATGCCATACAGCATTTTTTCCGCGTTGCGGCATCGCTCGATTCTATGGTGGTGGGTGAGCGAGAAATCATCACCCAGGTCAGAAAAGCGTTCGACCTGTCAAAATCCATGGGGCTTTCCGGTGATAATATTCGCCTGGTGATGCGTAAAACCATCGAAACCGCAAAACAGATTTACACCGAAACCGATATCGCGCGCAAACCGGTTTCTGTTGTTTCTTTGGCCTACAAGGCTTTGCGTGACTTGAATGTTGATCTTTCTGCACGGGTGATTTTGGTGGGTGCCGGAAAAACGAACCGCACCATGGGAAAATTCCTGCTCAAACACGGTTTCAGAAATTTTATCATTTACAACCGAACCGAAAGCAACGCCCGGCAACTGGCCAAAGAATTACAGGGTGAAGCACGTCAGCTGGATTTGCTCGCAAAGCACACCGGCGGATTTGATGTATTGATTACCTGTACCGGATCGTCTGAACCCATTGTCACCGAAGAAATTTACGATCAATTGCGCAACAGCGAGACGCAGCAAAAGGTAATCATTGATTTGGCCGTGCCGAACGATGTGGCAGCGGAAGTGAGCAGCCGGACCGATGTGCGATACCTCGAAGTTGAAAGTCTTCAGGAAGTAGCGCTCGAAAATCTGAAATCGCGTCAACAGGAGGTCAGCAAATGCGAGCAGATTCTTGAAAACTGTTTTGTGGAATTCGAGAAGATGTTTCAGGAGCGCCAGATAGAACGCGCCCTGGGTGCCATTCCGGCCAAAATCAAAGAAATTCGTCACAACGCCATGAGCAGAGTTTTCCACCGCGAAATGGAAGAAATGGACGACCATTCCAAAGAAGTGCTGGAGAAGATGATGGATTATTTCGAAAAGAAATACATCGGGCTTCCGATGAAAATGGCGAAAGATATTCTCATTCAGAACCGACAGTAAAATTCCCTTTTCAGTATGAAACAACCCATTATTATTGGCAGCCGGGGAAGTGACCTCGCGCTGTGGCAAGCGAATTTTGTGCAACAGATGCTCAGCGATCTCGGAGTAAAAAGCGAGATAAAAATCATCAAAACGCAGGGCGATAAAATTCAGCATCTGAGTTTCGACAAAATGGAGGGCAAGGGTTTTTTCACGAAGGAAATCGAAAACGCATTAATTTCCGGTGAAGTCGATCTGGCCGTGCATTCACATAAAGATCTTGAAACCACACCTCCTCCTGGTCTCGTCATTGCCGCGGTATCTGATCGTGCCAATCCCAATGAATATCTTCTAATTCATTCGCATGCCTATGATCCGTTGCAGGAGTTGGCGTTGAAAAAGAACGCGGTGGTTGGTACTTCTGCTGCCCGGCGTAAAGCCCAGTTGCTGAATCAGCGTCCGGATCTGGAGTTGAAAGATTTGCGCGGAAATGTTCCCACGCGCATCGATAAACTTCGAAAAGGAGATTATGACGCCATTCTTGTGGCCCGCGCAGGAGTTGACCGGTTGGGAATTGATCTTTCGGAATTTGTGGTCGAAGAACTCGATCCGCGATATTTTGTTCCCGCACCCGCCCAGGGAGTACTCGCATTTCAGGTTCGTGAAAATGATACACCGTTACGCGAACTTCTTGGTAGCGTGAACCATGAATTGATTGCCGAAGAAATTGAAAATGAGCGCGGCGTGCTGAGGCTAATGGATGGCGGATGCCAGGTTCCATTCGGCGCTTATGGTGTGAAGACAAACGATCGTTTGCATTACTGGTCGTTCCACGCTGCCCGCGACGGATCATCGTGCCGGAGAATTTTCCTCGATATTCCCGCAACTGAATTCAGTCCGGAGAAAGTCCTGAACCAGCTCCAGGGATTGAAGCATGAAAAGGTGTTGATCACCCGAAAACTAAAATCCGGTGGTATTCCGAAGAAAATGCTGCAGGAATCGGGGATGAATGTCACCGAACAATCGTTCATCAAAATCGTTCCGGAAGAAGCCCAGCAACCTGACTTTAAAAATATCACCTGGATTTTCTTCACCTCAGCCAATGCAGTTGCTCACTTTCCGTATTTCGATGTTGTGGAGGATGGAACGAAATGGGCAGCCGTTGGCCGCGGTACGTTGGCGGCTCTGAGAGAAAAAAGCATTGATCCGGATTTCATCGGTATGGGATCACCCGATGAAGTAGGGAGTGTTTTCCGCGCCGAACTCGGCTCAGATAGAGCATTGGTCGTTTGCGGCAAGAATGGCCTGAGAAACGTTCAGAAATCATTGGCAGATGCTGATTTCACCGAGTGCGAAGTGTACAGCACGGTACCCGATCCGCTTCAGGTGGAAGGAAATTTCGAAATCCTCGTATTTACCTCACCGAGTAATGTGGAAGCTTTTCTGAAAAAGAATGCAATTCCTTCCGGAGCACAATTGGTGAGCATCGGGAAATCAACCGCTCATTCGCTGCAGAAACATGGTTTTGATTCCACCATTTCCTGGGAAAGCAGCGAACAGGCGCTCGTCGACACGATTTTTGGTCTGACCGCTTAACTAAATGCTGGTTCTCCGGTAACGTCGTGTCCTGTAATCAGCAGGTGAATGTCGTGCGTTCCTTCGTAGGTAATTACACTCTCCAGGTTCATCATGTGACGCATCATCGGGTATTCGTTGGTAATTCCCATGCCGCCGTGAATCTGTCTCGCTTCGCGGGCGATTTCAAGTGCCATATTCACGTTGTTTCTCTTGGCCATCGAAATCTGGGCGGTGGTAGCACGACCTTCTTCGCGCAACTGACCGAGACGCAATGTGAGCAACTGTGCTTTGGTGATTTCTGTAATCATTTCGGCCAGTTTTTTCTGCTGCAACTGAAAAGCGCCGATGGGTTTTCCGAACTGAATGCGCTCTTTTGAGTAGCGCAGCGCTGCATCGTAACAATCGAGTGCGGCACCAATCGCTCCCCAGGCAATTCCGTAACGCGCAGAATCGAGGCATGAAAGAGGGGCGCCCAGGCCGGATCTTCCGGGCATCAGGTTTTCCTTTGGCACTTTAACATTGTCAAAAACAAGCTCGCCTGTATCTGAAGCGCGAAGGCTCCATTTTCCTTTTATTTCAGGGGTAGAAAAACCTTCCATTCCGCGTTCTACGATCAATCCATGAATCCGGCCGGATTCGTCCTTTGCCCAAACTACAGCCAGGTCAGCAAACGGAGCATTCGAAATCCACATTTTGGTTCCGTTGAGTAAAAGGTGATCACCTTTGTCTTTAAAGTTCGACAACATACCTGCGGGATTTGAACCGAAATCGGGTTCGGTCAGTCCAAAGCACCCGATCAATTCTCCGGAAGCCAGTCCCGGAAGAAATTTCTTTTTCTGTTCTTCTGTGCCGTATTTCCAGATCGGGTACATCACCAGAGAACTTTGCACAGATGCCGTAGATCGCAATCCGGAGTCGCAGCGCTCCAGCTCCTGCATGATGAGACCATAGGAAATCTGATCCAATCCTGCGCCGCCGTACTCTTCAGGAATATATGGGCCGAATGCACCGATCTCAGCAAGTCCGGGGATCAACTGCCGGGGAAACTTCGCTTTTTCGTAATATTCTTCAATGATGGGGGATACTTCCTGTTTCACCCATGCCCGCGCTGTGTCCCGTACAAGTTTGTGCTCGTCGGTCAGCAAATCGTCCATCTGGTAATAATCGTGTGCCTGGTAATTGTCCATTTTTCCCGGTTATATTTTGTGGCGCAAATGTAGGGAAATTGCAATCATTGCCTGAGCAGTGGAGTAGGTATTTGGCGGTGATGTGCTGTAAAAAAATTATGATCTTTGTACAAATCAACCCGATTCTCCTGGAACCAATTTCCCGCATATCACCGTACTTAAAAGAAGACTGGATGTTTTTGGTGCTGCTCGGAATCCTGGTAGGTCTGGCGGTAGTGAAATATACTTATCCGCGAATTCTGATGCGGATGGGTCAGTCGTTGTTGCGGGTCAGAATGTTGCAACAGTTGATGCGCGAAGACTTGTTGTTGACGCACCGGACAGCTATTACTTTCTTTCTGACTTTCGCTTTGTCGGGTGGCTTGCTGGTTTACCTCGCTGCCAAAAATTTTCAATGGCCGGTGAGGGATGTGTTCGGCGGGTATTTTTTTCTGATTGCCAGTGCCGTTATTCTGGCGATTTACCTCTGGAAAATTGTGGCCATTAAATTATTGCAGTATTTATTTGCTGCAAACGGAGGTTTAACCGAATATGTCAATTACAGCTTTGTGATGAATGCTTTTCTGGGCATTGCCTGGCTTTCACTGATCCTGATCGCTACGGTTACCCTTCCCGAAACGGCCACCGTTGTTTTAATTATAGCGCTTGCTCTTTTTGCCCTCGCCTGGGTAATCAGAGTAGCTCAAGGTATTCTCTTTGCTTTGAGGCAGGGAGTCTTTGTCGTCTACATTATTTTGTACCTTTGCGCACTCGAAATTTTGCCCTTAGCTGTTCTCGCCAAAGGAATCGCAGAAGTAAAGTTTTAATGGCTTAATTACTAACGAATTAAAACGGAAGCGCGTTGAAGATAAAGACAATTCTGGTTTCACAGCCAGAGCCCACAACAGAGAAATCCCCTTATTTTGATCTTGCTAAAAAGCTTAAACTCAAAATAGATTTCAGGTCATTTATACATGTTGAACCTGTCTCAGCCAAGGAGTTCAGAAAGGAGAAAATAAGTATCCTCGAGCATTCTGCAATCATTCTTACCAGCAGAAATGCGGTAGATCATTTCTTCCGTATGTGTGAAGAATTGCGTGTTACTGTTCCCGATTCAATGAAGTATTTCTGTATTTCTGAATCCACAGCATACTATATGCAGAAGTACGTAACGTACAGAAAGCGCAAAATATTCTACGGCCAGTTGAAGTTTTCTGATCTGATGGACATCATCCGCAAGCATAAAAACGAGAAATTTTTACTACCGGTATCGGATATTCACAAACAGGAAATGGTGGATCTTTTAGACAGTGCAAATGTCCGCTATAACAAAGGGGTCTTTTATCGTACGGTTGCAAGTGACCTATCGGATCTCAAAGACGTAAATTATGACATGCTCGTTTTCTTCAGCCCCAGCGGAATCAAATCGTTACTGGAAAATTTCCCGGACTTCAAACAAAACGATACACGAATTGCAGCCTTCGGGCCGACTACTGCACGGGCGGTAACCGATGCCGGTTTACAACTCGACCTGCATGCACCTATGCCAGGCGTACCTTCCATGACAATGGCCATCGAGCAATTTATCAAAAAGGAAAAGTAATTAATTTATTTCCGGTTTAGCATTTTTGACGGAGCCATTGGGTTTGGCGCAATGCGCTACCTTTGATCCATGAAGGCGACATTTAAAAAGGCAGAACGACTCAGCGGAAAAATCCTGATCGCCGATCTTTTTAAGAATGGGAAATCGGTAAAAGCATTTCCCTTTGTTCTGTTGTACCAAGCGGTTGAATTTGAAAAGACCGTTCCTGCACGCCTGGTCATCAGCATACCCAAGCGGAAAATAAAAAGTGCCGTAAAACGCAACAGAATCCGCCGCATGGTTCGGGAATCGTACCGTGTTCAGAAACATGCTTTATACGATGTGCTGAATTCACAGCATCAACAATTCGCTTTGTTGATTATTTTTGTTGGTACTGAGTCTGGTTTGGATTCAAATTTGGTGCAGGAAAAAATATCGCGCCTACTCACGCGTTTAAGTAAGGAAGTTACAGAGAACTATCAAGCAGAAAACACCCCATGAAAAATCAAAAGCGCATCAGAAGAATTGGACTCATTGCACTTGCTACTCTTCTTATAGGAGGCGCAGGAATTGTTTCCACTAAGATCAACGATAACTATTTTGAGATTTCCAAGAACCTCGAAATTTTCACGACTCTGTACAGGGAACTGAATATTTACTACGTAGATGAAACCAATCCCGGAGAGCTGATGAAAACCGGTATCGATGCCATGCTTGAGTCGCTGGATCCGTACACGAATTTTATCCCCGAGGCCGATATGGAAGACTATCGCTTTATGACCACCGGTCAGTACGGCGGAATCGGTTCGTTGATCAGATCTATGGATGGAAATGTGTATATCTCTGAGCCATACGAAGGATTCCCGGCACAGAAATCGGGCCTACTGGCCGGCGACAGAATACTGGAAGTGGATGGAATTGATATCAGCAACAAGGATCAGGAAGAAGTTAGCAAATTGTTGAAAGGACGTGCCGGAAGTTCTGTTGCCATTAAAGTTCAGCGACTGGGCGAGGATAAGCCTGTGAAAGTCGATGTTTTGCGGGAAGAAATAAAAATTCCGGATGTTCCATATTACGGAAAACTCAACGATGAGATCGGTTATATTAAATTAAACAGCTTTACCCATACTGCCAGTAAGAGTGTGAAAGAGGCGTTTACCGATTTGAAATCGAATCAGGGAATGACCAAATTGGTGTTCGATTTACGCGGAAATGGCGGCGGCTTGTTGCATGAAGCCGTCAATATTGTAAATATGTTCGTTCCTAAAGGTTCGGAAGTGGTGAGCACCAAAGGAAAAATAAAGGATTGGGACAAAGAATACCTCGCGCTTAATCAGCCGCTCGATACCCTTATGCCGCTGGTTATTCTGGTGGATGGAGCATCGGCTTCGGCATCCGAAATTGTATCCGGAACATTGCAGGATTATGACCGGGCGGTAATTATCGGCCGCAATACATACGGCAAAGGATTGGTGCAACAAACGCGCGATTTGTTTTACAACTCGAAACTTAAAGTTACCGTCGCTAAATATTACATCCCCAGTGGCCGGTGTATTCAGCGCATTGATTATGCGCACAAAGATGTTGAAGGAGGCGTTGATCAAATTCCCGATTCATTGTTGCACAAGTTCTACACCGAAAACGGACGTGAGGTGATCGATGGAAGAGGAATCGAACCGGATATTCTGGTGGAGGATGATAAACTTCATAAAATACTCCTCACATTGCTCGAGAAGCACCTGTTCTTCAAATTCGCCAACGATTATTATCTGGAGAAAGATTCAATTGTTGATCCTGCTCAATTTACGCTCACCGATGAAGAATATGATGAGTTTGTAGATTATGTCGTTTCATTCGATGTCAGCTATACAACCGATACCGAAAAAGCCTACGAAAAGTTGTTGACCACAGCCAAAGAAGAAGAATATTTTGCTGAAGCACACGATGAGTTCGAAGCGTTGCGTTCCAAAATAAAACCATACGGCAAAAACGATTTGTACAAGTTCCGAAAAGATGTTCAGCTCGTTCTGGAGAATGAAATCGTTGCCCGTTATTACTACCAGCAAGGGCGAATAGAAGCCACACTCGCAAAGGATAAAGCAATCGAAAGCGCGAAAGTCGTGCTGCACAACGGCAGTTACAACGATATCCTGAGTGTGAACTACACGAAGAAATAATTTATTAGTCCGGCATAGAAAAATGGTCGTTAACCGACAATCCGCTCACTACGGCATATTTCTGTTTGCGCTGACTTTAATGGTGGTTGGACTGGCGGTTTCGCGGTTTCTGCTGAGCATCGGCGGCCTTTTATTGGTTCTGAACTGGCTACTGGAAGGAGGTTTTCGGGAGAAATTCTCCCGGCTATCACAGAATCGTGTAGCGCTGTGGTTGATTCTCCTGTTTTTGCTGCATGTAATCTGGTTGTGGAATACCACCAATTTTGAATATGCACTGAAAGACATCCGGATAAAACTGCCTATTCTTTTTCTACCGGTAGTTTTGGGTTCTGTTCGCCCGATGCCGGTTTCGCATTATGTAAGACTGCTGTGGTTGTTCACTTTATCTGTGATCCTGGCCACGTTCATGAGTTGGGGCCATTATCTTCTCGAATTGGATAAACATATCCAGGATATTCGGGAAATTGTTTTCTATTCCTCTTCCGTCAGAATTTCGTTGCTCATACTCATTGCGGGATTGTTTGTTGTTGATCAGTGGCGAAAAGGTCGCGTTCCGACAGTAGTGGCCGGTATAATTGCCCTTTGGTTTCTTGGATTTCTGGTACTGCTCCAATCTGTGACCGGTTTATTAATTCTGTGTGCATTGGTCCTTTTTTACCTGGTGGTGGAAGGCGGTAAAAATTTACACGGTTGGAAAAAATCATTGGCTGTTACCACACCATTGATTCTTTTGGTCATTGCCGGCGGCGTATTTTGGTTCGGCTTCGGGAAATATCGTTCTGTAAATCAAACCGCCTATAACCTCGGACCCTTTGAAACACATACCGAACTGGGCGAACCCTATGATCACCACCTGAATAATTTTGAAGTGGAGGGGGGCAATTATATTTATCGTTACATAGCGATTGCTGAGTTATCAGAGCATTGGTCGCAACGCAGTGAAATGGATTTGATGGATCGCGATATGCGCGGTCAGTTGCTTCGGTTTACGCTGATTCGATATTTGGCGGCTTTGGGTTTACCTAAGGATTCTGTGGGCGTTGCTCAGCTTTCTGATCTGGATATTCAGCGAATCGAACAAGGTTATCCTTCTCCGTCTGCTTCTAAAAACCCACTTGTCAGGCGTTTGGACGGAATTTATTATGGGATGAATGCTTACCTCAATGGAGCCTCTCCCCAGGGGAGCTCTATCATGCAGCGGTGGGTGTTTATGCAGACCGGTTGGAAGGTTGCAGCGAAAAACTGGTTAACAGGAGTGGGCACGGGTGATGTAGACGACGAAATGCAAAAACAATACGAAGCCGATCAAAGCCTGCTGGATGCCGAACATCGCCGCCGTCCGCACAATCAATACCTGACATTTCTGATATCATTCGGAATAATCGGAGCAATCTACTTTCTCTACCTGAATGTTTGGATTCTCCGTCACAGCATTCGTAAAAATCATTTCCTGGGAATGGGATTTGCACTGATAGCAACGCTTTCATTTCTTTCGGAAGACACACTCGAAACCCAGGTGGGAGCTACTTTCTACGGTTTTTTTTATTCCTATTTACTGCTGCTGAAGACCCGTGAAAATGCCGGTGATGAGCGCTCAGAAAATCAATGATGTTTGTGTTGCCGGATCAAAGCAAATAGCTTTGCGTGTTTGATTCCCGAGTTCCAGCAACCAATGGAAATATGGATGAGACCAGGAATGCCGTCCAGAAATCCGAGTCTGAAAAAATAGAACTTTACAAACCGCAAAACTGGGCTGAAACACATCTTCCATATCGAAAAGCTATTGCCGTTCTCAAACATGACTTTTGCCTGAAGGGAAGTGTAATCGTTTTGCTTGTTGAGGTAATTTTTCAAATCCACAGCAGAATCATGCAGAAGATCACCCTTTAAAAATTTCACTGCTTCGTTTGTTTCTACCGATTCGTGTACCGGATGATTGTTCCAGCGTGCCACGCGCCTGTCAAAGAATCTGAGGCTGTAATCGGGATATCCTTCACCGTGCTTCAACCACCTACCGAGAAATCGGTTTCTGCGCGGAATTTTACACGACTTGTGCGAAGGGTTTTGCTTTTCCGACTGCAGTTGTGCACAAAGCTCCTCGCTGAGCCATTCATCTGCGTCCAGACACAATACCCACTCGTGAGACGCCTGATCTACGGCAAATTGTTTCTGCTTGCCATAACCCAACCATTCCTGATGCAGCACCCGTGCCCCGGATTGTTCGGCGATAGAAACAGTATGGTCGGTGCTGCCCGAATCCACGACCAGAACTTCGTCGGCTATCCCAACCACAGATTCTATGCAGCGGGCAATGTTGCCGGCTTCGTTGCGGGTTATAATGACAGCTGATATCGGAACCATACGCGGGTTAATTCTGCCAAAATAAGAGAAAAGGATGATTCAATATCAATTTGACTTCCGGCTGTTACTCACCCGAAGCTCATCAGCAACTGGTTTTTTTCTACGGTCTGCCCTTTTTCGATGTGAACCGTTTTAACCGTTGCACTACCGGCTGCTTTGATTACATTTTCCATTTTCATGGCTTCCAGGATTAACAAAGTATCGCCTTTCTGAACTTCCGTTCCGGGCAGTGCCACCACCTGTACGACCATTCCGGGCATCGGAGCTTTGAGCTCGTTGAGTGTTGCACCAGCTGATGTACTCATCCCCATTTTTTCGAGCAGATCGTCAAACTCATCCCGCAATTCTACCGTGTAGAGGTGATTGTTGACCAATAACTGCATCGTCTTTTCAGCATCGTTGCGACTCACCAGACGAACATTATAACTGCGGTTGTCGGAAATAATGTTCCATAAATTTTCCTCCACCACAGCAAGGTCGAAGTTTATTTTTCTATCGTCGATGGTTGCCGTGCCGGGTTCGTCAATTGCCACGTTCATTTCCCGGTCACCACATTTTACTTTGTACATCGTTGCTAAAATAATTCGTTTTCTTCACCAACCGAGGCTTCATAGCCCTCATCGATTTTTAATCCTCCGCCCATTGCGGCGTTTACCGCCAGCTCATCGCAGCGTTCATTCATCGGATGGCCGTTGTGGCCTTTTACCCAAACAAATTTAACATTATGCTTCGGATAGATTCTCAGGAAGCGCTCCCATAGATCCGGGTTCTTTTTTTTCTTAAATCCGGTTTTAACCCAGCCGAAAACCCATCTCTTCTCAACGGCATCCACTACATATTTGCTGTCGCTGTATACCACTACATTCTGACCATCGCGACGCAACATTTCCAATCCTTTGATCACACTCAGCAATTCCATCCGGTTGTTGGTGGTTTTGCGATACCCTTCCGAAAATTCTTTATAGTGTTTGCCTGATTTTAAAACAAGACCGTACCCTCCCGGACCGGGATTTCCGCGTGATGAACCATCTGTAAACAATTCGATTTCCATCAAACAAACAATTGTTGAATGTTGCTGCTAAACAGCTTAACGGCAATCGCGAGAAGAATAACGCCAAAAACTTTTTTCACAATGGCAATGCCGACTTCACCCAGTAAGTTTTCAATCCGTCGGGTAAGCCGCAGCACGATATAAACCAGAATCATATTAATGACAATGGCGATCACAATGTTGATGGCTGCAAACTCTGCACGCAGCGACAGCAAAGTAGTCATCGAACCGGCTCCGGCAATAATCGGAAACGCAAGGGGAACGATGCTCGCCACTTTGGTGGGCGTTTCTTCGTGTTTAAAAATCTCCACTCCCAGCACCAGTTCCAGTGCCAGAAACAGGATTACAAAAGAACCCGCTACAGCAAATGAATAGATGTCGATACCAATTAAATTGATGATGCTTTCCCCCAGAAACAGGAACACAATCATAATGATCAACGAAACCAGTGATGCCCGTTCGGCATTAACATGACCCGATTTTTTCTTGATATCCAGAATGATCGGAATTGAACCTATGATGTCAATAACAGCAAACAAAACCAGCGAAGCGGTTAATATTTCCAGAAAATCGAATTGCGACATTAAGTTTGTGTATTGAGGATTAGTTTTTCGATTACTTCCGGATAATACCGGTGTTCCAGGACATGAATTTTTTCGGCCAGACTTTCTGCTGTGTCATTTTCCTCAACAGGGCATTCGGTCTGAAAAACGATATTTCCCTCGTCATAATTTCCGGTGACAAAATGAATGGTGATACCACTGTTTTTCTCGCCTGCAGCAAGAACGGCACTGTGTACGTTGCTGCCATACATTCCTTTTCCGCCAAATTTCGGCAACAGCGCCGGATGAATATTAACCATTCTGTTTTTGAAGTGTTCAACAACATCATCTGGTACTTTACGAAGAAAGCCAGCCAGAACAACGAAATCGATCGAAGCGGAGCGTAGAACTTCCAGGAGTTCGCTTTCCAGACGGTTGTTGTGGATCACCTGAGAATGTATATTGTGTCTTGCTGCTACCTCTAACACTCCGGCTTCTGATTTGTTGGAGATGATCAGCTTTACCGTTATTTCTGTGTGATTCCGGAAATGCCGGCACAACTGGTCAGCGTTTGAACCCTTTCCGGAAGCCAGTATGGCAATATTTACAGGTTTTCTCAAAGTGGCGACAAAGGTAGAAGTAAAAGATGTACGACTGAAGCTGTAGAACCATTTTAAACGCGTAAAGATTGAGTAGGATTAATGTTGACGGTGATCAAAGTGGCAACGATATCCTCCACTTAATGTAAAAGTTGCTATCTTCGGGCGCAGGCTTCTGAAAGAGGTTTGTGCCTATTACGACTAAAATTTTGTAGTTAATGCGAATATTTTTTTCTTTGCAGGCTCATTTTATATCCTAAACGCAAACGACAATGTCTGAAATTGCTGCAAAAGTAACCGCCATCATAGTTGACAAACTTGGAGTTGACGAGGGCGAAGTAACCCCGGAAGCTAGCTTCACAAATGATCTGGGCGCTGATTCGCTCGACACAGTGGAGTTAATCATGGAATTCGAAAAGGAATTCAACATTGCAATTCCAGATGATCAGGCCGAAAAGATCAGCACCGTTGGTCAGGCTATTGAATACATCGAGAATAACGCTAAATAAGTTCGCCGCTTATGGAACTCAAGCGGGTAGTTGTAACTGGGATAGGTGCGCTCACCCCAATCGGGAATAATGCCGGTGATTATTGGCAATCGCTGATCGCTGGTAAAAGTGGCGCTGCTCCTATCACCTACTTCGATCCGGAAAAGTTCAAAACGCGCTTTGCCTGCGAAGTAAAAAACTTCGATCCACTGGATTTTCTGGATCGGAAGGAGGCCAGAAAACTGGATCCTTTTTCACAATACGCCCTTGTAGTCTCCGACGAAGCAATTGCTGACGCGGGACTCAAGGATGCGGCGATCGGCAAAGATCGTGTAGGTGTGATCTGGGGTTCGGGAATCGGTGGGCTCCGGACTTTTCAGGAGGAACTTATTGGCTTTGCACACGGCGACGGGACACCGCGATTCAACCCTTTCTTTATTCCCAAGATGATTGCAGATATTGCCTCCGGGCATATCTCCATTCGTCATGGATATCGGGGGCCGAATTTCACAACCGTCTCTGCCTGTGCGTCTTCTACGAATGCTATTCTGGATGCCTTCAATTACATCCGTCTGGGAAAAGCCGATATTTTTATCACCGGTGGCTCCGAAGCTGCCGTAAATGAATCTGGAATCGGAGGTTTCAATGCGCTGAAGGCATTGTCTGTCCGAAACGATTCTCCCGAAACCGCTTCGCGTCCTTTCGATGCCACCAGGGATGGTTTTGTACTCGGTGAAGGAGCCGGTGCCGTTATCCTCGAAGAATACGAACATGCCAAACGGCGCGGTGCTACCATTTATGCCGAAGTTGCAGGAGGTGGATTATCGGCCGATGCCTATCACATGACTGCACCACATCCGGATGGACTGGGCGCAACACTTGTCATGACGCGTGCATTGGAAGACGCCGGTTTGAAACCCGAAGATATCGACTATGTGAATGTTCACGGAACTTCTACACCGCTGGGTGATGTGTCGGAAATCAAGGCCATCAGAAGTATTTTTGGTGACCATGCCTACAAGCTGAATGTTAGTTCCACAAAATCGATGACCGGTCACTTGCTTGGAGCCGCCGGAGCCATTGAGGCCATAGCAACGTTGCTGGCAGTGAAACATGGTATCATTCCACCGACCATCAACCACGAACACGTCGATCCGGAAATTGATCCGAAGGTGAATCTTACGCTGAACAAAGCTCAGGAACGAGAGGTACGTGCCGGACTGAGCAATACGTTTGGTTTTGGCGGACACAATACTTCGGTGATTTTCAAAAAAGCTCAGTAGTTGAGCTGGAAACCATTGCTTCGCCGACTCGGCATCATTCCATCTGCAAAAAAGAGAGATTACAGCCAATTGCGGGATTTTCTGTTGGAAGAACTCGGAATTGAAGCAACTGCTGTATCCGGTTACGAGCAGGCACTCAGGCATGTAACTGCTGCGAATTCAGGCATTGAAAGCAACGAACGACTCGAATTTATCGGTGACGCCGTACTCGATGCAGTAGTGGCAGTCTATGTTTACGATCGCTTTCCGGATCAGGATGAAGGATTTTTGAGCAAAGTAAAAAGTGCCATTGTCAACCGGCAAACGCTGAATAAACTAGCGCGAGAACTGCAACTTGAAAAATGGGTTAAGGCCCGCGTCACCAACCGTAAAGCTGTTCATGTGATTGGCGGGAATGCATTGGAAGCATTAATCGGAGCCATTTTTCTGGATAAAGGATTTCCGTATACCCAGGATTGGGTAGAAGAGAAAATTATTGGAAAGCTGGACATGACAAAGCTCACCACCACGATGAAAGATGCGAAGAGCGCGCTGTATGAGGTATCCCATAAAATGAATGTATCACTACAGTTTCAGGTAGATACTTTGAATACCGCACCGGAACCAACCTTTGTGGCACAGGTTATATGGAATGGTGAAGTATTGGTGAGTGCTGAATCATCCTCCAAGAAGAGCGCCGAGCAAAAAGCTTCGAGAAAGGCCCTTGCTGTTTTAAAGCCGTCCTGATTTTGCCATGCCATGAGCTCTGACTAACTTGGCGGGGTTAAATCAGAGGAGTACATGACCAGACATTTATTGGAGGTAACATTTGATTATGAATTCGATTTGATCGGAATCAGCTGTCATCTTCGCGATTATCGATTGTGCTGGGAATTGAACCGCCTGCTGGAGCTCAACCTTTCGCGCGATGAAATAGGAGCGGAAACAGAAAGTGGTGTTTTTGCGTTGTATTCGGACGAATGCCCCGAAACCCGCACGATCATCAACCTGCTCGTCAACCGCGGTGAAAACGGATTGCTGATTCCCGAACTCCGCCAGGCAGACTACCTGTTGATGCTCCGGGAAAATGCACGATGGGAAGACGACGAGCTCGTCGATATCATCAAAGGGCATCCGCAGATATTAACGGCTTTTTCCATTGACCCCAATGGCTTGAAGTCCAAAGAAAATTTACTCTTAAACGACCTTTAGATAATGATCAATAAAAAAACTAAAATTGTTGCCACCCTCGGTCCGGCTTCTTCCGATCGCGAAGTGTTGGGCAAAATGATCGATGCCGGTGTCAATGTCTGCCGGATTAATTTTTCTCATGGAAGTCACGCTGAAATTCTTGAAACCATTCAGTTGGTGAAGGATTTGCGCAAAGAAAAAAATTGTTCGGTTGCAATACTTGCTGATTTACAGGGGCCGAAACTGCGGGTAGGAACCGTTGAAGACAACCGGGTTGTACTGGAAAAAGACGCCGAGGTGATCATCACGACCAAGCCCGTGATCGGAACCGCCACGAAAGTGAGCATCAACTATGACCTGTTTCCGCAGGATGCACAAATTGGTGAGAAGATTCTGCTGGACGACGGTAAACTTCACCTGGAAGTGATCGGTAACGATGGAAAAGAAGAGGTTACCTGCCGCGTTGTACAGGGCGGAATTTTATCATCGAACAAAGGTGTAAACTTGCCAAATACTAAAATCTCTCTTCCTTCGCTCACCCCAAAAGATCGCGAGGACCTCGAGTTTGCACTGACCCACGAAGTCGATTGGATCGGACTATCTTTTGTAAGAACTGCGCGCGATGTTATCGAATTAAAACAGCACATTAAACAAAAAGGCACACACACCAAAGTGATCGCCAAAATCGAGAAACCGGAAGCGATCCGGCAGATTGATGACATCATTAAAGAAGCCGATGCCATCATGGTGGCCCGTGGAGATCTGGGTGTTGAAATTCCGATGCAGAACGTACCTCTGATTCAAAAAATGCTCGTTAAAAAATCGTTGAAAAATGCCAAACCCGTCATTATTGCCACACAGATGATGGAAAGCATGATCGAGAATATTACACCAACCAGGGCAGAAGTCAACGATGTGGCGAATGCGGTGCTTGACGGAGCAGACGCGGTAATGCTGAGCGGCGAAACCTCTGTCGGAAGGCATCCGGTAGCGGTCATCGAGGCCATGTGTAAGATCGTGGTGGAAGTTGAGCAATCGGAGTCCATTTATCATCACGAGCAACCACCCGCAGTGGTAAAACAGGATCGCTTCATTACCGATTCAATTTGTTACAATGCCTGCCGACTCGCACATCGTGTCAGCGCAAAAGCCATTGCTACACTCACCTTTTCGGGCTATACAGCCTTTAAAATCTCAAGCTACCGACCACAGGCCAACATCTTTGTGTTCACCGGAAATGATGCCATTCTGAATCAGCTCAGCCTGGTTTGGGGCGTAAAATCATACTTCTACAACCGCATGGTCAGCACCGATCACACAATCGAGGATCTGAAGGAAATCCTTATCAGCAACGGCGATGTTCAGAAAGGTGAGTTTATGATTAATACCGCCAGTATGCCCATCGCGGAAAAAGGAATGACCAACATGGTGAAACTCACTGAACTGTAATTCCGGTCAAACGATAAACGGAATTACCGCTTTACGTTCGGAAGGATAGTTTTCAAATTTTTGGTGGTACCACCGGTGATGTGCCAGGGCGCGTGGAAACAGATTGGCAAAAGTCCAGATAGCAAACGACAGCGCTGCAGGATTCCAGCTTAAAATTGCGTATCCGGTCCATTCAAGCATTTCGCCGAATAAATTCGGACAGGAAATATATTTGAACAATCCTCCCTGCGGGATTTTATACGTGTTTTCACCCGGCTTCCGCAGTTTGAGCAGTTTGTTGTCTGCGCGGATATTAGTGATCATTCCGGCGGTAAAAATGATCAGTCCGATCAGGAACGGAATGCTGTAGAACCAGCTCGTGTCGTAGTCCGCAAAATTTCCGAGGTAGTAACCATTGAAAAATCCATTCACCACATTAAAGAAGATCGCTGATCCGACAATCAGCAGTGGCATTCGTTTATCCTGGTTGCGTTGCCGGAAAGGATAAATGAAACTGCGGTTGATGTAATGTACACACCACAAACCGTAGATAAACCCGCTGACGATGGTTGGAGACTGACTTCCGGTGAAATAAAAATAACTGATGGTGACGATTGATGGAATTTCCATAATCATCCAGCCGAGGTTGTTGGGAATGGTCGGGCCGAAGCGATTGCTGGTATGTCGACCGAAAGGCGCTACAATTTTAAAGAGTACCGCGAAAGTGATCACCGCCAGTGTAATCCATCCAACTATCAACCAGATAAAAGTGCTGTATTCCATGGGGTGTCAGGAAAGATAATTGTTCTGCCGAAACCAGTCGATTGTGTCGCAGATGGTTTCTTCGAGCGGGCGTGGAGTGAAGTTTAATACTTTTTTCGCGTGATCTGAACAGATTTGCTGGCAGGAGTTCTGAATGGTGCGCAACGATTCGAAGGTGTACAGAGGTTGCCGTCTGCTCAGCCGGCTTTGAAGCGCTACAAACGGCACCCCGAATTTTGCCAGCCAGAAGGGAGCCGTAAAACGCGGAGGTTTTACACCAACGTGCGAAGCTGCAATGGCGGCCACTTCAACAATACTTCTCCAACCCCCGGAAAGAAAAAATTTTTCGTTGCACACTTCCTTTTCAATGGCGGTAGAAATGGCTCTAGCAACATCACGTACGTCTACCCAATCGTAGCCCAATGGTGTGAGCATCGGAATTCTTCTCCTGCTGACGTCCAATAACATTTTTCCGGTTAATCCCGGACGGTAATCATGGGGTCCGAGCACCGCCGTCGGATTGAAAATCGTGGTGCAAAGGCCGTTTGATCTTGCTTTTATCATTTCTCTTTCGGCCGTTGCCTTGCTGATGTCGTACGCACCACCAGCGTTTTTTAATGGCGTGGATTCATCCATTATTCCCAAAAGGCCGGGAGATTCATGCGCATGAATGGAGCTTAGGTAAAAAACGTTTTTAACGCCATTTTTTTCTCCCGATCTCAGGATATTTCTCGTGCCTTCGACATTTACGCGATGAACAATTTCCGGAGCCGTCGCTCCAATAGAAATAACAGCTGCAGAATGACAGACGGCATCTGCATTTTCGAGCAGCCGATCGATGGCGTTGGTGTCCGCCAGATTTCCATAGATTTTTTCTGCTTGTAAGTCGTCCGGAAAAAATGAACCTGGTTGAATGAGGATTTTGAGCGAGTGACCACGCTCCAACAGTGTGCGGCAAATGTTGTTGCCGATATGACCTGTGGCACCGGTAACGGCAACCACCATTTAAAAAGCAGATTGAAATTGTTTCAGGAACCGAACATCACTTTCAAAGAAATGCCGCAGGTCGTCTACCTGGTACTTCAACATCGCAATGCGCTCAATGCCCATTCCGAAGGCGAAGCCCGTGTAAACTTCCGGATCAATGCCGCAGTTTTCCAGCACATTCGGATGCACCATTCCGCAGCCGAGGATTTCGAGCCAGCCGGTTCCTTTTGTAATGCGGTAATCGGTTTCATTTTTGAGTCCCCAGTAAACATCTACTTCTGCGCTGGGTTCGGTAAAAGGAAAGTAGGACGGACGCAGGCGGATTTTGGTGTCGGCGCCGAAAAATTCACGGGCAAACAACAACAGGCACTGTTTCAGGTCGGCAAAAGAAACACCTTTGTCGATGTACAGTCCTTCGATCTGGTGAAAAATACAGTGCGCGCGGGCCGAGATGGCTTCGTTTCGGAAAACACGCCCCGGACTTAAGGTGCGGATCGGCGGTTTTTGGTTTTCCATTACGCGAACCTGAACCGAGGAGGTATGGGTGCGCAAGGCAACATCGGGATTGCGCGACACAAAGAAAGTATCCTGCATATCGCGCGCCGGATGGTCGGGAGGAAAGTTGAGGGCTTCGAAATTGTGCCAGTCATCTTCAATTTCGGGACCTTCGGAAACGTTGAATCCCATTCTCGCAAAGATCTCCACAATTTCGTTTCGCACCAGAGAAACCGGATGTCTTGCTCCGAGAATTTGCGTTTCTGCAGGTCGTGTCAAGTCGTTGGCCGCATCAGTTGATGGTCCCACAGCGGTTGCCGGTTTTAGAAAATCGAGTTTTTGCTGCGCTTTTGTTTTTAAATCGTTCAGCGCTTTTCCGAACATTTTCTTTTCCTCCACCGAAAGCGATTTCAGGGTGTTGGAGAGATCGCGCACCACGCCCTTTTTCCCCAGAAAGCGAATCCTGAATTGTTCGATTTCCTGAGGATCGGTAGAAGAAAATTGCTCAATTTCCTGAATTAATTGCTCGAGTTCGTGTTGCATTCAGCTTTATTTAATCAGTTCAATTTTCATAATTACATTTTCGAGTGGCCGGCTGCGGCCGTCTACATCAACTGCGGCAATTTTATCGATGACATCAAGTCCTTCTACCACTTCACCGAAAACGGTATAGCCGCCGTCCAGATGTGGAGCTCCGCCCAGATTTTTATAATCTTCTTTTGCCTGCTCCGAATAGGAGAAGGTTTCGCCGTCGGCTGATTTGTTTCGCCGTTCGGAAATGCTTTCAAGGATGTGCGGTGGATTGATTTTTCCCTGGACGATGTAAAACTGACTGGCTGATGATTTTTTTTCGGGATTCACGGCGTCCGATTGACGGGCTGCCGCAAGTGCACCTTTTTTGTGATATAGATGGGGATGAATTTCTGCCGGAATCAGATAGTCGAGGCCTCCGTTTCCGAGTGCCGCTCCTGCTTCGGCATTGCGCGAATTCGGATCGCCACCCTGGATCATAAATCCGCTGATCACCCGGTGAAAGAGCAGGCTGTCATAAAAATTTTCGGACACCAGCTTCAGGAAATTCTCGCGGTGTTGAGGAGTCTCTTCGTACAACTTTATCAGCATTGTGCCGTATTCCGTTTCAATCTTCACATCAGCGCTGTTTGACTCCACATCCTGAGCACAGATTCCTGAGCCGAATGCGATGGTACTCACCAGAAAAACGAACAGTTTGATCGTGTTTGATTTCATTAGGGCAATTTTTTTAAATTTGTATGCTTGTGCCGCGGTGTTTAGCCGAACCTTCAGGGCGAGCGAAATTAAGAAATATCGGAATGTTATGAGAAAGCTGGGTCATATTGTGTTTACAGGGATGCTGTTTGCAGGTTTAACCATTTCCCTTGGCGCCTGCCACAAAACGAAAGACACCACGGTTGAAATTTTTGTTAAAAATGAAATTGGTTCGCCAATTTCCGGTGCCAGCGTTCGGTTGTTTGGCGAGAGTTCACTGGAAGGCGAACAACAACCCGGGGAAATCATCCTGGATGACACCCGCTATACCGACGCAGAAGGCCGCGCATTTTTTGACTACACCGATTATTACGAAGCCGGACAAGCGGGTTTTGCGGTTTTGTCGGTGGATATTGTTAAAGATTTACCTCCACCCGACAATGACCTGAAGCTGGAGACCGTCATTAAAATCGAGGAGCAAAAAAACACCACCGAGGTTTACGTGCTCGAATAGTCGAAATATTCTACAATGGCTCTTTTCATAAGGGCCTGTTGTTCTTCCGGTTTTAAGAAAGGCATATCTTCTTTTTTGTGATAGTGCGGCCAACCGTCGTCGTCATTCCCTTCAAATTCATAGTATCCGTAAGGCTCGAGTAGTCGGCACACGGAGATGTGCATGAGGTGCATTTTTTCATCCTTGCTGAACTTTCGGAAACCTTGCCCGAGTTCCTGAACACCGATCAAAAACAAAACAGCGTCGAGCTCCATCTCTGTTCCGAATTGAGCTTCGAGCTTTTCGGTGACTTCTTTCCACTTTTTTTCAAATGCGTAATCCATGCCGCAAAGTTACAATGGATTTTGTCTCGATTATTCACGAAAGTGGCTTTAAAACTTTTATAAAATAATCGGCTGAAAAGATGGTGGCGAAGTACATTTGGGCATGAACTACATCGACCTGATCATTCTTGTGCCGCTGTTATGGGGGGCAGTGCGCGGATTTATGAAGGGATTCATCATCGGTATCAGCGGTTTGCTGGCGCTGATTCTCGGCATTTACGGCGCCGTTTTGTTATCCGACCGGCTGGGTGTTTATCTTGCCGAAGCCCACGGACTGGAAGGAGCCATGATGCCGGTGGTGGCTTTTGCGCTGGTTTTCATCGCAATTGTTGTAGGCATTCATTTCCTCGGAAAGCTCATCCAAAAAGCCGTACAACTGGCCGCACTCGGATTGGTCGATAAACTCGCCGGTGGGATTTTCGGTATTGCAAAAGCAGCGTTGATTCTGAGTGTGGTGATCCTGCTCGTAGAAAAGGCCGACGCCTATTTCGAATTTTTACCCCGCGATCAGATGGCCGAATCTGCATTGTATGAACCGCTGGCCGACATCACACAAGAGTATTTCCCGAGGATTGCAGACAGTCAGGCATTTCAGCAAGTGATTGAATCGGCAGAGGAAGCGAAAAAGGATCTGGAGGAAAAACTGGAGGAGTAGTTTCCGGCCGCTTTTTTTGGTTTAACGTTTATCACTCCCGAGGTCACTCGTAGCGGACACCGAGGACTTCTGAACCAGGTTTTCTTGATTACTGCCACGAAGGCTCTAAGACACAACGCATCGCTAAGTAACCATTCCAAACCTTAGCGCCTTGGAGACTTAGTGGCAAAAACACATTTACAGTAATCATATTTTTAATTGAACGGCCTACTTCTTCTGTAGTAAATAAACCCGTTTTGCCCGCTCAGGGGCCGTAACCGGGAAGGATTGTCACGCAAGAGAATGCATAAAATATTCGTAAGCAAAAAAAATTATGAATATTAACGGGGGGGGTAAATAATTCCAAAAATTTTTATTATTTTGGGCCGACCAACTTAAAGCCGAACTCCAAAAATACGATTCATAATAATTAAAAAGCCCCCGCAGGAAATATTTCCTGACAGAAAAGCACTCCTGCAGAGGCCCGATTTATAAACCTTCAAAAAAGAAAGCCTATGTAAGCGCAAAGATACGAAATGCCCGGACGGAATACCATATCTTATCGATATCCACAGGGCGGGGCTGGCCGGCACAAAGACGCGGTTGGTG
>CALDPJ010000305.1 GCA_937911795.1 uncultured Flavobacteriales bacterium
CGATACCAGAATTCCTACCTGGAACTGCTCAAAAGATATCAGGATGGGATGATCGGCGATATTACTTCAGCCCAGGTTTATTGGAACAGCCGGGGGGTCTGGGTGCGTGAAAGAAAACCCAGTCAAAATGAAATGGAATATCAAATGCGAAACTGGTATTACTTCAACTGGTTGTGTGGTGACCATATAGTAGAGCAACACATTCACAATATGGATGTGGTCAACTGGTTTAAAGAAGATTTTCCTGTTCATTCACAAGGCATGGGAGGCCGAACGGTTAGGGTTGGCCCAGAATATGGCGAGATTTTTGACCATCATTTTGTGGAATATCATTACAAAGACGGAGTTGTCATGAACTCTCAGTGCCGTCACCAACCCAATACCATGAGTCGGGTGGATGAAGTCATTACCGGATCTAAGGGACGAATTCATTTCGGAGATGGCAAAATCGAAGATCTCGATGGAAAAGTATTGTTCCAATTTGACAAATCCAAAGAAAACAACCCCTACCAGACCGAACACGATCTGTTGTTTGATGCCATTTCTAAAGGCGAATATAAATTCAGCAATGCCGAATACGGTGCGCATACCACGCTCACAGCAATCGTGGGTCGTCTGTCTACCTACTCCGGACAGGTCATCAATCAGCAAACAGCGCTCGAGTCGGGATTGAATATTCAACCAGCAGAATATAGCTGGGATGCAACGCCTCCTGTACTTCCGGGGGAAAACGGATTGTACCCATGCGCCATTCCTGGTGAAACCTCGTATTTCAAATCCAAATCCTGATGAGATAACAACGATACAGATTATTCAAAACCCGGTGACCCAGTTATCGGGTTTTTTTATTCCACAAATAGAGGAAGGCGGTGTGCCGTGCTGTAACTACCGAAGTAAGGGTATCCAACCAACTATCAGAATAATTTCAATATCCTATAGTAATATGTTAAACTGGGCAAAAGATAATGTAGCACATACTAAAGTGTGCTTTAATTTTGTTTATAATATTACAACTTGGGCATTTATAAATAAGTGCCGATAATTATTCAACCATTAAATTTAAATGATATGAATGCATGGGAAGATAAGTTAAAAGGGAACTGGAATGTCATGAAAGGTAAGCTCAAACAGCAATATGCCGAATTGACAGACGATGACCTACAGTACGTGGAAGGAAAAGAAGATGAGTTGCTTGGAAGAATTCAAAAGAGAACGGGTAAAACCAAGCAGGAAGTGAAGAGATTTATAGACGATCTATAAAAATATAGAACTAAATATCTGTGAAAACAAACTCTTGTTTATAGAATTTGAACCACCGATGTTTAGACTTAATGCCACCTTTCCAAAACGGATGGGTGGCTTTTTTATATATAAATTAACCGGTACGTCGTAGATGAATTGAGTACATTGTGCATTGAAGCAATAAATTATGGAAAATCAAAAAACCAGTACAAGCAGCATCAACCCATATAATGGGAAAACCATCCGAAGATATTCCTACCACACGGCTGATGAAATAGCAGGAAAAATTACGAAATCCGCACAAACCTTTCGAACCTGGCGGAATATAGCTTTAGAAGAACGATGTCAACGAATGCTCACCGTAGCGGACATCCTGGAAAAGTACAAAAACCAGTACGGACGGTTGATAAGCAGTGAAATGGGCAAACCCATCGCGCAGGCAGAAGCTGAGGTAAATAAATGTGCCTGGGCTTGTCGTTATTATGCTGAAAACGCCCAGACTATGCTGAAACCTGAGATCTTTCGCACGGATGCATCAGAAAGTTATGTCAGGTACGACCCGCTTGGTCCGGTGTTGGCGGTCATGCCATGGAATTACCCATTCTGGCAGGTTTTCCGTTTTGTGGTACCCAATCTGATCGTTGGCAATACCGCGATTCTCAAACACGCCTCCAACGTCAGTGGATGTGCCCAGGAATTGGAAAATATTTTTTTGAAGGCAGGTTTTCCGGAAGGCGTTTTTCAAACAATCATAGCCCGGTCCGATCAGGTAGCGGACGTCATAGACCATCCCGACATCAAAGCGGCTACATTGACTGGAAGTGTACCAGCAGGCCGGGCAGTAGCCGGTCAATGCGGAAAGGAAATCAAAAAAACGGTATTGGAACTTGGAGGAAATAATGCCTGCATCGTATTTGAAGATGCTGATTTGGATGCCCATATGGACACGCTGGTTCAGGCCCGTTTCCAGAATACGGGTCAAAGTTGTATCGCCGGCAAAAGATTCATAGTTCTGCCCGGGATATACGACAAATTCCTAACGGCATTCCGGAAAGCAGTCGAACAACTACACCCGGGGGACCCCCAGGATCATAACACCAAAATTGGGCCAATGGCTTCGGTTAGTTTAGCCGAAGAACTCGAAAACCAAGTCCAACAATCGGTAGAAAAAGGAGCAGTAATTGAATTGGGGGGACATCGGGAAGGTGCGGTGTATGACCCTACTATCCTGACCGAAGTCACTCCTGGAATGCCGGCATTTGATGAAGAAACCTTCGGACCGGTGGCCGCCATCGTACGCGCCCAGTCCAAAGAACACGCTATAGAACTGGCCAATCAATCCAGTTTTGGCCTGGGTGTATCTATCTTTACCTCGGACATAGATTCAGCACGCTCTTTCATTCCACAGATAGATGATGGTGCTGTTTTCATCA
>CALDPJ010000306.1 GCA_937911795.1 uncultured Flavobacteriales bacterium
GGACAGCCTTGGGTTTTACATTGCAGAGCCCGAACCGCTAAACGTTTCTGTCCTGGCCGATACAATTGTTTGTCCCGGAGAAACGGTAAGCATCTCCGCAACTTCCGGCGGTGGTGTCGGTGCGCATAATTATCACTGGAGCCACAATCTTCCATCAACCGCAGATCAGCAGGTCGAACTGGTTGAGAATACGGTATTTGAGGTTTATGCTTCGGATGCGAATGGCTGTACAACAGCACCGGAATCAATTGAAATCACCGTCATTTCTATGTCTACTGACCTTCTGGAAGTAACGAGCGGAGCGGGTGTTTGTTCCGGTGAATCTACAACCGTAGCCGCTCAGTACAACGGAGTACATCCGCCCTACACTTACGAATGGAGCCACAATTTACCAAACGGAGCGGGTCCGCATTCGGTTAGTCCCACAGATTCTACCAACTATACTGTCACCGTCAGCGATGTTTGTGGCAACCAAGTAGAACAGGAAGTTCCGGTAATCATCTATCCTTTACCGATTGTTGATCTCCCTTCGATGATGGCCGAGGGTTGCGAAGATTTCTCTGTGCTATATACCGATTCGCTCAACGATCCTTCCACCCATTCGTGGGTGTGGACTATTGATGATGATCAGATTTATAGCGGACAGACACTGAATTATGTATTTACCGAACCCGGAATGCATACGGTAAATCTGTCGGTGGTGAGTTTTCAAGGGTGTGCCGCGGCAACGACAGCACCTTCTTTTGTAATGGTATTTCCTTCACCGGTGGCAGATTTTTCTGCCGATCCATCGGAAGCTGGAATCGATGATCCGGAAGTACATTTCACGGATCTTTCAACAGGCGATATCACTTCATGGAACTGGTCGTTTGACGATGGGTCAACTGCCGTCATTCAACACCCTATTCACTTGTATGGAGATACCGGAACCTATTATGTACAGCTCGTTGTAGAAAATGCCTATGAATGTGTGAACAGCATTGAAAAGCCGGTGCGCATCTATCCTGTTTATGATATTGTTATTCCCAATGCGTTCTCACCGACATCCAACAACAACGGGTACTACGATCCGAGCAACACCGACAACGATATCTTCTATCCGTTTGCAGAATATGTCGAAGAATTCAGGATGAGCATTTTTAATCGCTGGGGAGAGTTGATATTTGAAAGCACAGAATTCATCAAAGGCTGGAACGGCTGGTACCGCGATGAACCATGCGCTCAGGATGTATATGTGTACAAAATCGAATTCATTTTCAGCGATGGAGTAAGAGAAACACGTGTTGGCGACATCACCCTTTTCAGATAACTGGCATTACCACTGCCAGATACCATCAGTATTCATTGCAATGCACCTTAACGTATTCTCTCTCAACAGCATTAAATCCAGTTAAAATCCCGTAACCATACCAGCTTCTATCCGTATCAGGTAGTAATGAATCCGAAGGATTGAATTCTATGCACAGAACAGCCAGATACATAATTAACGCTATTTTCGCAATTGCAATCGGATTGTGTCCTTTTGTTGTACAAGGGCAATTCACCGCCGATCTCACCTCAACGGAAAACACCAATTGTTCAGGTACACAATGTGATTACGATGGTCCGAGCATCTTAATCAACGAATTAATGATGAGCCCCTGGTCGGGTGACGGATCATTATGGGGCGGTACAGCTG
>CALDPJ010000307.1 GCA_937911795.1 uncultured Flavobacteriales bacterium
CAACTGGCCCAACAATAATTTTCTAGGCATTTGCCAGAATGCCCAGACTGCCGCCAATACCGCCGAATTAAACGCAACCATTGAAGCCTGTGGCTGGCTGTTAGAACCTGTAAACGAAGTACTGCCTGCAAACGCTCAGGTGTTGGTCGTCACCTCCACCGACATGTGTACCGCCTCCAATTCATTTGCCGGACTGAGCGACACGTTGTACATTATATTTCAATGTCCCGGAAATTACTACGGACACTTTGCAAACTTCGGATCTGGATTTCGAACAACCACCCTGAGTTTTGGTGGTGGTTGCACCAGTAATGCATCCTACAATCGGGCCTTGCTCGTTTCGGAAACCGGAATCAACATGGCCGCTGACGGCGCAACCGTAGACTTTCCGGTTGGAGGCGCACCTCTTTATTACAACAACGGCTGCAATGCTCCTGTTCCTGTAGAAATCCTCGATGCGGGCGAAGGAATGGAAATCTGTCCAGGCGAAACCGTAGAATTGGAAGGTTATCTTGAAGGAAACTTTACAGATTGGTTTTGGAGCGGTGGTTCCGGTACATTTGACAATCCGAATGATTTGGAGGCACATTATACACCCGGTGCCGGTGATATAAATGGATTCACGCTTACACTCAGCGCGACCAACTGCAACGGGGTGCTCACAGATCAAGTGGAATTCTCAGTTCTGTCCGAAGAAATTCCGGTGGTTACCCCGCAGGGTCCTATAGAAATTTGCCCCGGCGAAAGCATTGAATTGTCTGCTACAGGCAACGGGGAAATAACCTGGAGTACCGGCGAAACCGGATCTTCGATATGGATTACAGAAGCAGGAAATTATAGCGCTGCACTTGAAGGGGTGTGCGGCATCAACGAAGTTTCAGTTGAAGTAATTGAATCTACCAACGCATCACTCACAGTGTTACCTGCTGGCGAAGTTGAAATTTGTGAGGGTGAAACGGTTCAGTTGACAGCCACAGGATCCGGTGATTTCGTCTGGTCCAACGGATCCATAGAAGCGATGACGGAAGTTAATGCGCCCGGAATATACACCGTTACATTAACGAACAGTTGCGGAACCTTTGAAGAAAGTGTGGTGGTTTCTGTTCAGGATCCTCTGGCGCTTACACTGCTCTCCCCGTCCGAAATTTTGTTGTGCGAAGGAGCGTCGGTTGTTCTCGAAGCCGATGGAACAGGAGATTTCAGCTGGAGCAACGGAATGACCGGATCTTCTATCACGGTTACCGAAACGGGAATTTATACCGTGACGCTGAGCAATGATTGCGGTTCTGAAAGCAAAACCATTGTTGTTTCGGATGGCGGCAGCCTACCCAACGCCGACATTATCGTTAATGGAAGTACATCAATTTGCCCGGGTGAAAGTACTGTATTAACGGCTGTTACCGATGATGATTTCCTCTGGGGAGATGGTTCTGCAGAAGCAACCTTCGAAGTTTTTTCTCCGGGCACCTACACCTTGTTGGCCACCAATCAGTGTGGAAGTACAACTGTTGAAATAGAGATTTCTCAGGTTTCGGTTCCATTGGTAACGATTTCAGATGGAGCAACTACCATATGCAATGGAGAACCTGTTCTGCTCCAGGCTGTCAGCAGCTTGCCTGTACAATGGTCAACCGGAAGCACAAACAACACAATTGAGGTGGATAACGCCGGTGAATATTATGTTTCGGTTTCCAATGCGTGTGGGACAGACACTGCATTTGTTGATGTTTTGAGCGGAAACCCTTTGGCTGATTTTACGATTTTGCCGGATACCGGATCGGCTCCTTTGGATGCTTATTTCACCAACCACTCTACCAACGCCGATTCCTACAATTGGTACGTCAATGACCAAATTGCCGGTGAAGATGAACAATTTGACTACACATTCTACAAACCCGGAAATTACGAGATCACACTGGTGGCCAGTGATTCGGTTGGCTGCACAGACAGTTTCACAATGGAACTTCCGGTGAAAGGATGTGAAGAAGCACTCGTTTATATTCCCAACAGCTTTACACCGAATGGTGACGGTGTGAATGATTTATTCAAATTTACTACCGGTTGTGTAGAGCATTTTGAGCTGAACATTTTTAACCGGTATGGCATGTTGGTTTATTCTGCGCAGAAAGGTGACGCCTTCTGGGATGGCAACGACGGGACCGGTTATTATGTATCAGACGGAGTTTATCTCTATACCTTTCGCTACACCGGATTCGACGGGATGAATAAGGATCTGAAAGGAACGATTACGGTTTTCCGGTAATTACCTGCTCTGATAAAACTCCCTCACGTCCATTGTCAGTTTATTCAATTCAGATTCGAGCGTGTACATCATGTGCCCCCCGTGATAGTATTTCATGGTAATATTTTCCCGCAAATCTTCATTCACGAACATGTGGTTGATCGTGTATTCAGTTGCAAAATAGGGTGTCGCGAGATCAAAATAGCCATTGCAGACGAGTACCTTTAAATGCGGGTTTTTGTGAATGGCGTTTCGAAGAATGTGTGAGTTATCCAGAAACCGATTGCTCGCTCTACCATAATTCCAGGGGTGCACATTGCCGGTAAGGATTTCATACACCAGGTCGGTATTGTCGAAATTCAGTTCACGTTTCAGATGATCATTAATGGCCATTGTATAGGCGCCATAAACAGAACGGTAGTAACTCGGATCGTAATCGTATCCCGTGCCGGCCGGTTTAAAATCGGTTCCTGTAACCAAACCATCGAACCGACCGACGGTTTTGTTCTCGTCTCTCAGCAACTCTTTAGTGAACAACCTTGTGTCGATCCGAAAATGGTTGGATTCAATAAAATCTGTAGACAATCCGGTGAAACTACTCAGCTGATCTGCCAGCATCTGACGTTCACTTTCCGTGAGCTGATCGCCCTTCATCAAAGCGGTCATATACTCTGTCGAAGCAAAATCCTCTACCTCCTGTAGAAAAGCATCAAAATCAGGAAAGCGGGTTTGGTCTGTTTTGCCGTGATGATAAGCCGTTGCGGCGAAACTCGGCAGAAACAAAACATACGGCAAATCATTTCCGGTAGAAAAAGCCAGCGTTTGAAAATTCATCACCGCCGATATCAACACAATCCCATTGAGGTACATTCCGTGGCGATCCTGTAAATAACCCGATAAACCGGCTGCCCGTGTGGTTCCATAGCTCTCGCCCACCAGGTACTTCGGAGAATTCCACCGGCTGTTCCTCGTGATGTAGCGATGGATAAAATCTCCAACGCTTTTGATGTCCTCGTCATAACCTGTAAATTCCTTCTTCTCGACATCTGTTGCCGGCCGGCTGAAACCGGTTTCAACCGGATCAATAAAAACAAGATCAGTTTCATCCAGCCATGAATATTGGTTTTCCACGAGCTCAAAAGGCGGAGGCGTATTCAGGCCCTCTTCGGTCATCAATACCCTTTTTGGCCCGAGCGCTCCCATGTGCAGCCATACAGAACTGGAACCCGGACCACCATTGAATGAAAAAGTAACCGGTCGGGAGGATGGTTGTTCAACACCGTCTTTTGCATAGGCGATGTAAAAGATTTTGGCTTTCTCAATTCCTTTGTCATCAAACATCAGCAAATGTCCCGCAGTGGCCGTATAATTCAGTTTGGTTCCATTTAGGGTAATGCTGTGACTGGTAACGGAAGGTTCCGGAAATTCAAATGAAGGTTTCTTTGAATCTTTTTCTTTCTCCTGACCAACGGCAGAAAAGGTGGTTAATATCAGCATACAAAGAATAGAGAATGCGTTGCGGAAATTCATTATTTCAGAAAATTGATGAAAAACGAAAATACACTTTTGTCTCATGTAAGTGCCGGTCATTCCCACATCTCCGGAAGTAATTAACTTTGGAACGATCAATACCTATTTCATGATTTACGAATTTGATGGTTTTAAACCGGTTGTTGCCGAATCGGCCTTTGTTCATCCGTTGGCTGCGGTAACCGGAAATGTAATAATCGGCGAACACGTATACATTGGTCCGGGTGCAGCCATCCGCGGTGATTGGGGTAAAATCATCATTTCAGATGGTTGTAATGTTCAGGAAAATTGCACCATTCATATGTTTCCGGGTACAGAAGTATTGCTTGAGGAAGGCGCTCATATTGGTCACGGAGCCATCATACACGGTGCGCACATCGGCAAAAACTGTCTGGTAGGAATGAATGCCGTATTGATGGATGATGTATTGGTCGGTGAGGAATCGATCATCGGTGCTCTGGCGATGATACCGGCTAAAATGAATATTCCCCGCCGTAGTTTGGTTGTGGGAAATCCTGGAAAGGTGATCAAAGAAGTTTCTGATGAAATGATTGCCTGGAAAACGGAAGGAACGAAGCTGTATCAGCAACTACCTTCGGATTGTCACCAACATCTCAAAGAATGTGAGCCTCTGCGCGAACCCGAACCAAACCGTCCTGTGCAGAGCCGGGTATACGAAATCTGGAAGGACCGGAAACAGCGTTGATTAATGCGTCACCACTACCCTTTCGTGAAATGTTTTTCCATCCTTCGACCGGATCGTAATCGGGTAAACTCCCGCGGGTAAATCAGAAACATCCAACATAAATATTTCTTCTGATTGGTGATGTGAGACTTTTTTAATCATGCGTCCCTGCTGGTCGTATACTTCAACCGTACCATAGTTTGTTTCGGATTCCGGAAACCGAATGGACACTGTATCACCGGAAGGATTTGGAAAGAGTTTTAAATTTTTGAATTCAGCATTCCTTATGTTCGTAGGCACACAAGTATACAGGTTGAAAGGATGATTTACCATTCCGTCTTCCAGTAACCAACCCGCCGGACCAATGGCCAGGGCGCTGTTGTAGTGCAATGAATATGAAACAGCCATTCCGGCAAAACCGGTCAACTCAACATTCATTTCATAGTCGCACCCTTCCGGCAGACAAAGTTGCCAGTTGGTAAGGGTTGCTGCGCTGTCCAATTCGGTAATGGCAGATTCAATTACCTCGCCGGATGAGTTACTGATACTCCAATTCATCGTTCCGGCAAAAGATAAAGTGTCTTCGGCAGTTAAATTTATTGTCATCGTGAGTGGAACACACTCCTGATCCGGCCATAACAGGAAATCATCTTCGAAGGTGCATTCCAAAAATTCATAGTCAAAGCTCCACAACTCAAGGGTTGCGGGTATGACAACACCGGGTTCGATTGGAAGATCTACGATATCCAACTGATGAATCTGTTCGATCGACATTCCGAAGAAATTGAGCGTTTCCATTGCCAGGATGAACTGATCTTCGTTGACAAGAGAAAATGTCGGGTAGCTGATAAAATTATCGAAATCATCATAGGCCGAACGCACCATGATCTGGTCGGGATTGAAAGGATTTAGCTTTACGTCCAGCACCTGAACAGCATCACAATTACCGACCTGCGCCGAAAGCGGTACAACAATAAAAGAGCACAATAATGACAGGAGAATAGAAACGGGTTTCATAGATGGTTCGGTTATAGAATCCTAAATTTACATTTAAATATATTCCACCAATGAATCGCCAAAAAATAGTTGTGCTCAGTGGAGCCGGCATGAGTGCCGAAAGCGGAATTTCTGTTTTTCGCGGTGCCGGCGGTCTGTGGGAAGGATATTCGGTTGAGGAAGTGGCATCACCGGCCGGATGGGAGAAACAGCCGCAAACGGTGCTTGAATTTTACAACCAGCGTCGCAAGCAAATCATGTCATCGGAGCCCAATGAAGGTCACCGGATCATTGCGGAACTCGAATCCGACTTCGAGGTCACCGTAGTGACGCAAAATATTGATGATTTGCACGAACGCGCAGGTTCAACCAACGTGGTTCATTTGCATGGCGAAATAATGAAAGCGCGCAGTACTGCTGACCCAACCATCATTAAAAAACTCGATCACTGGGAACTGTGCTGGGGTGATCAATGCGAAAAAGGTTCACAACTCAGACCGCACATTGTATGGTTCGGAGAACCTGTGCCGATGATTGAAGTTGCTGCGGATATCGTTTCAGAAGCCGATGCTGTAGCCATTGTAGGCACTTCGATGACGGTTTACCCTGCCGCTAGTTTGGTTCACTATTGCTCTAATCATGCTTCGGTATTTTGTATTGATCCGAACATTCCGGTGCTCCCGAAAAGAAATCCGCCCATCGTTCCTATTTCCAAAGGAGCCGGAGAAGGATTAAATGAAATGAAACGGATTTTAATGAACGGAGCCTTCAGCAAATAGAGCTACCGCAACATAACTTTTCCGTTGATTACTTCACTTCCTGCATGGATCCGATACAGGTATATTCCACTGCTTTCAACAGGAATTTCAAAGGTATGTTCACCTAACGGAATGTTTTCGGAATTCCAGATCATTTTTCCGGCTATGTCGAACACCATAATTTGTGCTACCTGCTCCTGACTACTGAAGTGCATTCTGTTTCCTGAAGTAAACCAGATATCCACTGATGTTCCTGGTTCGTTGATTCCGATGGTTGTACACTCACCCTGCGTCCAGGATGTAACACCGTGGTAGTAATAGGCATGACAATCGTTGCTGTAGGTTACTCCGTCGCAGCCACAAACCGGATCGTATTCTTCGGTACATGCTACATCCTGGTTGATGATTGCAGGTTGAAAGCAGATGGTGCTGTCGTGACAGGCAGCACAATCTGCCAGTGATTCATAAAAAGCTTCTGAATAATTAACCCCTTCGACCTCGTATCCGCACCCCGAAAGTGACGTACAAACGCCGTTGTACAAGGCGATTCCCAGTACCATATCGCATTCACCAAAATCCACGTCTCCGACATCGGTGCAAGGGTTCACACCAGGGCACTCACCTTCTGTCCATTGGGTGACACCACTGTAGTAGTACGCGTAACATTCATTTGTATACGTAACACCGTCGCAGCCACAGACCGGCTCGTATACTGTAAAACAACCCATCTCAGGATCAATTACCGAAGGATCGATGCAGCCCACAGTATCAATACAGGATTCGCAGATTTCAAAAGATTCATAGAAGGCGTCGCTGTAATCCACTCCGTCAATTACATAACCACATCCGGATAATCCGACGCATTGACCATTTACCAAAGCTATCCCCAATTCCATCGCACACATTCCGAAATCGACTTCGCCGACATCCGTACATGGTGCTACACCCGAACATACGCCGGAAGTCCAGGAGGTTACACCCCCATAATAGAAGGCGTGACAATCATTATTATAAGTTACATTATCGCAACCGCAGACAGGATCGTAAACGCCTAAACATATTGCTTCAGGATCGATCTGTTCCGGATTGACACAACCAACCGTGTCGATACACGACTGGCAAGCTTCCATGGTTTCGTAGAAAGCGTTGCTGTAATCCACGCCTTCAACCTCGTAACCACAACCCGACAGACTCGTGCATTGTCCGTTCACCAGTGCAATTCCCAGTGGCATCGCGCATGCTCCGAAATCGATGTCGCCCAGATCAGTACAAGGGTCTACTCCCGGGCAAGCACCTTCGGTCCAAACGGTAACGCCGTGCTGGTAATAAGCATAACAATCGTTTTGATAGGTTACGTTGTCACATCCACAAACCGGTTCAAAAATGCCCAGACAAACCATTTCAGGATCAATGATGCTTTCGTCGATACAGAGCCCCTGCCCGATCAAATTCGATAACCCAAAAAATAATGCGGCGGTAAATATGGTTTTCATGCCTTATTGGTTGAATAGTTAGTCTTTAAAAGACTAACAACAACCGAAAAAGTTGCATACACCGCGCAAGTATTTTTATGATGGAGCCCTATAGAACTTTGATAAATCTGGTATGATTAATCCGTTCTCCATCGCTGATGCGCACAACATAACTACCGGAAGCCCATGATTCCAGATTCAGTTCGATATTTTTCTGTCCTATCTGAAATTGGCTTTGACTAAATACCTGCCTTCCTTCTGAGGTAAATACCGAGATACTTTCAATATTATTTCCATCAATGATCGAAATAGTTATCCGATCGGTTGCAGGTACCGGAAAAATCTGAATATGAGCAGAAGCCAGTTGTGAAATTCCTGTGGTCACGTTCACGTAGGGTTCCGATGAAGACGAGCAGCCATTTGCATCGGTTGTTTCAACGGTGTAACTTCCATCCGCAATGTTATTCAGAAAATTGCCATCTGCTCCGGGAATAATCTCGCCGTTGAAAAACCAAACATACGATCCGGCATCAACATTGTTAACCTCCAGGCCGCCGGATCCATCAGATTCTATGATCGGCTGTTCTACATCATACAGTCCGACGGTGAAACTTTCCGATTCATTGCTGCATCCATTCTCTGCAAAAATCTCCACCGAATAATCGCCGGCTTCATTGATTTGAATTACTCCGGAGTTGCTGTTGTCTGACCAGAGGTATTGATTCCATCCTCCCGGTGCTGCCAGTCGCATGGTTTCACCAGGACAAATCATCAATCCATTTCCATTAAACTGCCCTACCACCGCAGATGCCTCACCAGCGTTTACGGATGCATTGATCCAGGCTCCCGTTGCATCGCTGACCATTATCACCGGAATATTTACCTGTGCTCCTTGTGCTCCCGGACCCATATCGATCGGTGCTCCGCCGGCATTGTTGATGACAACAACCGCCAACGCACCTGCATTTTGCGCTTGAAACGCTTTGGTTCCGAATTCACAATCACCTCGGTAAACCACGGCAATTTTACCAGCTACATTATTAATCGCATTAAAACACAGCAAGCTATCACCGGTTGAGGCATCGCGCGCAATAATCAATTCTCCTTCCACACTGACCGAAGCCAGGCCTGCATTTCCCCAGCCGTTGGCAGTTGATGTTCCGGAATATCCGTAATGACCTGAAACAGCAGGCGGAGAAAGTACCGCGAACGCAATCTCATTCTGATACACAACGGTTGGAATTGTCGGTCCCGGCAAAACGTCAACGGTTATATTTTCTGAAACCGAACAGCCGTTGCTCGTCGCAGTTACGGTATAAACAATGGATGCAGCAGGAGAAGCTTCTACTACAGAACCAGTCGTTGCAGACAGTGCAATATCAGGACTCCAGCTGAATTCATCTGCGCCGGAAGCGGAAAGTATGGCCGGCTCACCAGCACAAACAGTGATTTCGGTAGCATCCACAATCACTTCCGGTTGTGTGCTCACCGTGACGATATTTTCATAGGTAATTTCATCGCTTCCAAAAGCATTGGTCACGGAAAGCGTCACATCATAGATGCCCGGAGCGGCGTAAACTACAACCGGAGCGGCAAGATCTGAAGTTGCCGGAGATCCTCCTTCGAATGTCCAGAGATAGGTCGTTGGAACATTTACACTTTGATCCGTAAACTGAACCGACTCTCCGGCGCAGATGGCCGCAGGAAATACATTGAAATCCACCACCGGAGCAGCTTCAGTCAACTGGCAGTTACCGAAGAGCTGAATGTTGTCGATGTAAATGTTATTACCAAAATCGTTGAAGGTTTCGAATTTAATCCGCACATCGGTTTCACCGTCATATTCACTAAGATCCAAACTAAAACACGCAGCGCCAACGTCGCCGGTTATGCACCAGTCGCTTTCATTTGCGGGAACGAAATTCTGGTTGAAAAGTGTTCCCGTTGCGAACGTGCCGCCACCATTCTCGGCCACTGCCAGCACACGATCCGGAAAAGTTTCGCCACCATCGGTAGAAACATAAACGATGAGGGAATCTGAATAATCGGCCGAATACCTTCTGTGGGCATGCTGAAAATCCAGTTGCACATTACTGTGGTTGCCGAGATTAATTGAGGGCGAAATCATACCGTCTCGTTGACCCGTGGCATTGTAGCTGTAATGATTCACTCTTGCAGCTTTGTTTCCAGGTTGTGATCC
>CALDPJ010000308.1 GCA_937911795.1 uncultured Flavobacteriales bacterium
TGGTGCAGTTGCTCCTGTATAAGTACCAATAAGTGGCGCACCAAGTCCAACACCATCGTAGATATAAACGCGATCGCAGCAGCTTTCGGTACTGTATGTTCCGGCGATAGAAATCACGGCATTGCCACCGTTTTCCAACACCGTATATCCGTTCACGCTACTCGCATAGTTCCCGGTGCCCGCGTGATCCATCAGCGTCAGGCTGTTGCCGCATTCCACAGTATTGCTACCGCTTGAAGGAACCAGGAAGGTACAGTCGTAAGTGATGCCAGAGATGGTTTGGTTACAGTCAGGGTCGTCGTTATGATCTACATTAACAGCGACTACATCGGTTACATTAAAAGTACCGACAGGAATGTCTATGGAACCACCCGGGAAATCTCCAACGGAAACCAATGTCCCGCCATTGAGGCTATAACTCACCGAATAATCTTCGGCATCTCCATCATCGCCGATGTCAAGGGTAAGGTCGAATGTGCCAGCAGCACAATCTGCAACTTTGGTGGTATTGAGTGTGGGTGCATCACAGTCCAGAACACAAGCACCGGTATAGGTAACGTCAAAATCAAAACCTGAGTAAGTAACACTTCCGTCAGAATAAAACCGGACAGAAATGGTCTGTCCCGGCTCCGAAGTGAAGTTGGCTGTTCCTGAACCTGAAATGGTTGACAATAAGGTTCCCGTCATACCAATTCCATCGTAGATAAACACTCTGTCACAGCAGCTTTCAAAACTATAGCTTCCGGTAATGTTAATAACAGCATTTTCCCCTGCCTCGAGTACAGTATATCCGTTTGAAGAATTCAAGTAGCTACCTGTCCCTCCATTATCCATAAGGGTGACGTTGTTTCCACAAGCCACGGTATTGTTACCAGACTGAGGTACCAAAACGGTACAGGTTGAAGTGAGATCAGCGATCGTCTGATTACAATTTTCATCACCATTGTGCTCCACCGTCACATCAACAGACTCTTCAATGTTGAAGGTTCCGATGTTGATGGCCGTGCTACCTCCGGTGTAAACACCAGCGGTAACAGCAGTTCCGCCATTTACCGTATAGCTGATGGTGTAATCGTCTGCATCTCCATCATCGGCAATACCAACCAGAATATCAAAAGTTTCATTGCTGCAGTTGGTCACAACATCTGTTTGAAGGGTAGGTATTTCACAATTCACCTCACATGGTCCGCTGTAGGTAATATTCAGATCGAATCCTGAATAGCTGTAAACTGATGAATAGGAATCAAATAACACGGTTAATGTCTGGCCGGGTTCTCCGGTATAGTTGATATTGCCGGAATATGAATTGGTAATCGACTGCAACAATGTGCCACTCGTTCCAACACCGTCATATATCCGCAAGATGTCATAATAGTACAGGTTGTATGTTCCACTTATGTTAATGCTGGCCAAATCACCCGCTTCAATTACGGTGTAGCCGTAGGCATTGGCCGAATGATTGGCTTCACCAGCGTGATCCAACAGTCGCACATTCTGACCGCATTCAACCGTATTGTTTCCTGTAAATGGTACCAGCACCGTACAGTTTGATGTTAAGCCACTGAGTGTTTGTGAACAGTTAACATCGCTGGGATGTGTAACGATTACATCTATAAGTTCATTGATAGTAAACGATCCGATCAATACATTTTCGGATCCACCACTGAATGAACCGACTTCAATTGCCTCGCTACCGTTTACCGTGTAACTTACCAGATAGTTTTCTGCATCTCCGTCATCTCCGACAGAAATTGACAAATCGAATGTTTCCCCGGCACAATCCGACAAAATTTCTGGTGATACAGTTGGAGCCGTACAATCGAAAACGCAAGCACCTGAGTAGGTAACATCCAGATCAAAGCCAGTATACGTCACGCTTCCGTCTGAAGTGAACTGTACGGTAAGCGTTTCACCAGGTTCACCTGTGTAGTTGATACTTCCTGAACCGGTAAAAGACTGAATGAGTGTACCTGTTCCTACTCCGGAATAAATACGTACATAATCAAAGCCCGACTCCAGGCTATAAGATCCAGAAATATTAATAACTGCATTGCCTGCCGCTTCTAATATGGTATAACCATTGGAAGAGCTAAGATAATTTCCAGTACCACCATTGTCGAGCAGGTTAACCGCATTACCGCACTGTACCGTACTGCTGCCGTTTTGAGGGACCAGCACCGTACAATTTGCATTCAGGCCTGTAATGGTCTGGTGACAATTGACATCAGAGTTGTGTTCAACTGTAATATCTACCGTCTCGGTAAAAGCGAAAGTGCCCACTTCAATTGCGGATGCGTCACCGGCGTAGGTTCCAAGAAACTGAGATGATCCACCGTTTACTGCGTAGCTCACATCATAATTCGCTGCGTCGCCGTCTTCTTCGATCTGGATGGTGAGATCAAACGTTTCAGCTACACAATCTGTCGTCAAACTTTCCGTAACCGTCGGTGTAGAGCAATCAAATAGGCAAGCTCCGGAGTAAGTTACATCAAACGCAAATCCGGTATAGGAATTACTTCCGTCCGACGTAAAGCGAACGGTGAGAGTTTGTCCCGGTTGACCTGTAAAATTCGCTGTTCCACTGTAATTATACAGTTGGAGCATGGTTCCGGAAATACCGGCACCATCATAAATCATAATATCATCATAGGTTGACTCTACATTGTAGCTTCCGCTGATATTGATCACCGCACCTTCTCCGGCTTCCAAAACAGTATAACCATTGGCATAGGTGCTGTAATTCCCGTCACCTGCGTGATCCGTAAGCAATACGTTGGTTCCGCAGGCAACAACATTGCTTCCGTTATAAGGAACCGCAACCGGACACCCGGAGGTGTTGATTGAAACATAAATAGGAGTACTCGTGGTTTTTGCTCCGGTTTCGGCACAGGTTACTTCACACATATAGAAGGTGGCGAAATTTTGGGTGGTGGTCCAGATTGAAGCATCGGGACCTGCGTTTTCCCAGTTGTTTCCGTCGGATGAAATTTGCCACTGGTAGCTTATACCTACACCGGAAGTTTCATTTTCGAGCCCGAGAGTAAAGCTTTCATCAGGACAAGCAGATTCAAGCGTGGTGGTTGTAATTCCCGGATCTGGAGTACCGGCACATGGAATGGTTGAATAGGTGATATTCAACGTCATCGACAGCGTAATATAATCGCTGTAGTTATCATTATCTGTCGACCTCAGCTCTACTTCATTGATCGGCAGGTAGTCAGATAAATCATATCCTGTCTGGTTGCATTGGTTGGTTTCTATCAGGACACCATTCACATATATGCTGTAATCATACCAGCTTTGACAGTAGGACCCAATGGTGGCATCCAACGTCATTTCAGTAATTTCTCCTTCTCCAACACAAGGAAAAGAAGAGATGGTTACAGCGTTCGAATTATCATATCCGGTTGAGCTGGCAGTTTCCTGACAGGTTTCTTCCTGTGCTGCGGCACTACCGGAAATCAGCAATAATCCGAAAATAAGAAGAAAAACATTTTTAAATAAGTACCAGCTAGATCGGCCGGTATCAACGTAGTGTTTTTTCATTGTGCAATTTTAATTAATGATAGATATGGTTTGGTTTTAGTTAAAATCAGAAGATTATGACAGCGACACAGAACTATTTTAAAAGTGTCCCACTGCTTGGTTTTACTATGAATAGTCTGTACTATTTGAAGGTTTATAGTTTACTATAACAACACATTAAGGCCTCTCGTCCGGAAAAAACGAAGGATGGTTTTCTTCTTGCAGAACCCGCTCAGCTAAATAAAAGCGTCGACGAAATTCAGCCCAATGTAGACAAAACGTGGAAGGAAAGTCAAGAGAATAATCATTGAACAGGCGCTAAACACGCGGAATAGCTGAAACTCAGTTGAAAAAATTATCAACAATCTGCAACAATTTAACGTTACCGTTAATGATCTGTAAACTAGAAATTAAGAATCAGACGGTTATTAAAGGTAATGGCATTAATGTATTTTAAACCATTGATTTAATCACCCGCAGAATGTGGTGCAATTAACATATATAATCAGACTAATATTGGGTAATGCGACGGTAAAATCGAAGTAGAATGGATCAGAATACAGATTTAAAAAAAAGAAAAGGCCGGCCCTCAACGAGGACCGGCCTTTTCGGAACCAGTTATAAAATGACTATTTCTTAACGAAACGATCGGAAAAATCTGAATTGGGCAGTTGCACGACAACTTTATAAACTCCGCTTTCCACGCCAGCCAAATCCAGTTTAATCCGTTCTGGTTTACCAATATTTTTCATCACCTGCTTCACTACTACTTTTCCAATATTGTTATATACGACTATTGAAACCCGTCCTTTGTCAGAAGGTGCATTCATTTTAATATACAAAGTTTCTGACAACGAGTCATAATCGATGTTGACAGAGGCTTTATTAACAGCAGATGTTTGCACAGAGACAGGTGTTGCCCCGGTACTTTGCGCAGGCATTCCCATTAGTAAGGCAATAGTAGCAAAAAGAAAGATCGTTAATTTCATGTCGTAAAATTTAAAGTTGAAAATGGTTTTCCTCCTTATACCTGCTCCGTGAAATTAAGTTTCATTAAACTTTATAAGGACAATCTCAAGTATTCTCCTCGGCTTCTCACCCTCACTGAATTCTAAATCCATTAATAAGTTAAAATCGCCAGGTTAATTGTAAAAATTAATCAAAAAAAATCCCGGTGCGTCATCAGACATACTGGGATTTTTATTGATCAATAGCTGGTCGGTTAAAACCCAACGTAGTCTTATTGAACGATCAATCGCTCAGTTGCGAACTGCTCACCGTCCACCAGGATCTGTACCATGTACATTCCCATGGACAGGTTACCGTCGAAACGAACCAGTCGGTTCAGCTGAGTTCCCTCGTGGCCAAACGCTTCGGTACTGATCATTTTTCCGTAGATGTCGTAGATCACAATGTTCACATCGTGGTTTCCGT
>CALDPJ010000309.1 GCA_937911795.1 uncultured Flavobacteriales bacterium
AGTCATCATTCACTACACTACCCTGGGACGAAATAACCCGCAGCACGCCGCGGATGGCGTGGCTGAGAACAACCTCGGAAGAACGCTGGTTCACGAAGTGGGACATTACCTCGGTCTGCGACATATCTGGGGTGATGCAATTGCATTTTTAGGAGAAGATGGGTGCGCAGTCGACGATGGATTTGCGGATACCCCGAATTGTGCTGAGTCAGCAAATTTTGTCTGTGATTTTTCATCCAACTCCTGCACCGACGGACCTGAAGATTTACCCAATATGATCGAGAATTATATGGACTACAGCCAGGATGCCTGCATGAATATGTTTACCCAGGAACAAGCCGATATGATGCGCTTTGCTCTGACCGAGCTGCGACCGGGATTACTCAATTCACCGGCTTTGAGTGTGGATTCCAGGGAAGAACAAAAGGTTGAATTGTATCCGAATCCTGCTGTGGATATGGTTTCAATAAAAAGTAATTCAATGATCGACCGCATTGAAATTCTGGATCACGCCGGAAGAGTTCTTAAAGTTCAGTCCGTGAATGACAGAGTGGAGACTCAGGTTTCATTGAAAGAAATGGCTGCCGGAAGTTATTTGATTCGTATTCACTCCGGGAAAAATGTCGCGGTGCGCAAGCTGATCAAGCAGTAAAAAACCGAAGATTAACGTACAAAAAAAGGCTGCCTCTGATTCCAGAAGCAGCCTTTTTCATTTCGAAAGTATCGGACTAGTAAATTTCTCTTCCGGCAAAGTGGAAGTTGCATTCAATCTCAGCATTCTCGTCACTATCCGATCCGTGAACCGCATTTTTCGCTTTTGATTCGGCGTATTGCTTACGGATGGTCCCGTCGGCTGCCTCAGCAGGATCGGTTGCTCCGATCAGATTCCGGAAATCAGCAACAGCGTTGTCTTTTTCAAGAATGGCCGCTACAATCGGACCCGAGGTCATGTACTCTACCAGCTCACCGTAAAAAGGACGTTCGCTGTGCACCGCATAAAAATGTTCTGCTTCGCTTTTGTTCAATTGGGTGTATTTCATAGCACGGATGGTAAATCCGGCGGCTTCAATCATCGCGAGTATATTTCCAATGTTACCTGCTTCAACTGCGTCGGGTTTCAACATGGTAAAAGTTCTTTTTCCTGCCATTGCTTTACGTCTTTAAGGTTTTTTAAAATGAGGTGCAAAAGTATAAAATACCCCTCACGCAGCAAGTTCCATGGGCTTTGCCTAATTTTAGCCCGATGAAAAGTGAAATTTTTAATTTCGATTCGCTCGGAAAGTTGCGCGAATTATTGCAGCATGCAGATTCTATTGTGATTACCAATCACAAAAATCCCGACGGAGATGCAATGGGTTCGGTACTGGCCCTGTATCACTTTCTCAGGAAATGGGGATATCCTTCAAGAATTATTGTTCCGAATGATTATCCGGAGTTTCTGAAATGGTTACCGGGCCAAAAAGAAGTGCTCATTTACGAAGGAAACCAAAAAGAAGCCAACGATCTGATTGAATCGGCAGATCTCATTTTTGCGCTGGATTACAACGCACTCAGCCGGACCGGCGAAATGGAAGAACCTCTGAAAGCTGCCACCGGCAAAAAGGTGTTGATTGATCACCATCGCGATCCGGAAGATTTTGCCGATCTGGTTTTTTCAGATATCACCTCCTGCGCTACGGCACAAATGGTTTTTGAAATGATCGAAAATCTCGAAATGCTCGAATTGCTGGACATAGAATCCGCAACCTGCATTTATACCGGTTTGGTGACCGATACCGGTTCATTTCGGTATTCAGCCACCACATCAAAAACACACGAAGTTGCGGCACACCTGCTCGAAATAGGTGTGGAAAACGGATTGGTTCACCAGAATTTGTTCGACAACAAAACTGAAAATGTGTTGAAGATGCGTGGTCATGTGCTGGCGAATAACCTCGTGGTGTTGAGAGATTATAAAGTAGCCTATATTACGATGAGTCGCAGTGAGCTCGAAAAATTCGAAGCGAAATCCGGCGATACAGAAGGATTGGTGAACGAAGCGCTGTCTATCAAAGGCGTCGTTATGGCGGCGTTTTTTAAGGAAGATTACAACCTGATTAAAATTTCATTCCGCTCCATCGGTGATTTTCCAGTAAATGAACTGTCTGCATCGTGGTTCAACGGAGGAGGTCATTGCAATGCTGCCG
>CALDPJ010000310.1 GCA_937911795.1 uncultured Flavobacteriales bacterium
AATGGCGGGATGTGATTTTCACACCACAAATTTACAGCGAATACAATTCTGTTACACATCATAACGAATAATTAATTCTGCATCCTGAAAGCACTTTTCACAACCCACTTTGCGTTTTAACACACCGCTGGTGGAAACACATTCACCGTAGCTGCAAGTCGGCGCCTTTACTTTGCATATTTGTTATTGATGTCACGAAAATTAAAGCGCATAGCTCTTTGGGTGCTTTCAGGTTTTATCCTGTTGGCGGCGCTCGGCATACTGCTCGGCATCCTGTACGAAGACGAAGTAAAACAGCAAATCGTTCAAGAGGTAAACCAAAGCCTGAATGCTGAGATTTCGGTAGAAGAAATCTCATTTTCCGTATTAAAGAAATTCCCTTACGCGGCGCTGCATTTTCAGAACCTTATGGCGCTGGATGCTATTGAAACCACGGCTCCAAAAGACACGCTGCTCTACGCCGAATCACTGTTTCTGGAATTCAATCTGCTCGATGTTTTTACGCGACAGTATACAGTCCGGAAAGTTGATGTAGCCAATGCCGTGTTGCGCCTGAAAGTGGATGAAAACGGAAACGATAATTTTCATTTCTGGAAAGAGCGCAGCGACACCACTTCGGCACACGTGGGCTTTGATCTGGCGAAAGTAAGTCTCACCAATGTTGATTTTTCGTACCGCAATGTGCAAACGGCGTTTCATCTGAATACCCAAATCGACCGGCTGAACCTGAGCGGGAATTTTAAGGAAGCCGTTTTTGATCTGGACGCCGAAAGCGAGCTGCTGGTACAGATTTTAAGCATTGGAGAAACAGAATACCTGCGACAGCAATCCACCACATTTTCTGTTCTTACCCGCATCGACACGCGTAAAAACCGCTATGAAATCGGAGAAGGTGAAATCGATTTTGACGGACTCGATTTTCAACTCAGCGGATATTTCCAGGCCGGTGACAAACAATTTCTCGATCTTCAGCTCAACGGCGAACAACTCGATATTTCTGAAATTCTGTCGTTTATCCCGAAACGTTTCATCACCCGACTCGAAGGGTACGACCCACAGGGAGAAACCACCTTCGGATTGCACCTCAAAGGAGATCCCACCAACCGGGAAGAACCTATGGATATTGTTGCCGAATTTGACGTTGCCAACGCGGGGGTAAAACACCTCAAGAGTGGACTTCAGTTCAAAGATTTTTCGGCCACGGGCAGGTACCAGAATCGCGGAAATCATCCGGACATCATCGAGCTGGATCAATTTCGTTTCAAGCTGAAAGACGGTTATATCGGGGGAAGCGGATCTGTTCGCAATTTCAGCAGGCCGATGATTCAGTTCGACCTGAATGGGAAAGCCGAGTTGGCCGACCTTCAGGAGATTATGGAAATCCGGGCCATTGAATCGATCAGCGGCGAAGTCACTCTTGAATGCCGGTTTAAAGGTATTGTAGCCAACCCCGATGCGCTGAGCGTGAAAGATCTACAGGGTGCCGATATTTAAGGCAGATTGCAATTTACAAACGCAGCGTTTAAAATCCGGAATCAGGAGCAGCGATACCACAAACTTAACGGTGAATTTTACCTCAACGGCAACGACGCGGCATTTAAAAATCTGCGTGGAAACATCCACAGCTCCGATCTCGAGCTCGACGGAATTTTCATCAATTTCGTTCCCTTTGTACTCATCGAAAAAGAGCGACTGACGATTCAGGCAAGTCTGCGGTCGAATTATATCAACCTGGCAGAATTGCTGGCTTCGGACGCTTCGGCGCAGCGCGATTCCAGTTTCAATTTCAGACTTCCGCAATACATCGATGTGAATGTCAATTCGGAGATCGACCGCCTGGTGTTCCGGACATTTGAAGCCGACAATATTTTCGGAAAAGTTGAAATCAATAAAAACGGAATTACTGCCGATCCACTCACGTTTAATACAAGCCGCGGAAGTTTTACGGCCGGAATGACCATCACGCCCACCGCAAAAAACCAGTTTAAGATTGATTCTCACGCCAAATTCAAAGACATAGACATCCGGCAGCTCTTTACAGAATTTGGAAATTTCGGCCAGCAATTTATTACAGATAAACACCTGAAAGGTACCGCCGACGCCGATGTGATATTCCGGGCATCGATCAACAACCAGCTAAAATTGTCAGAAGAAAGTATCTATAGCCTTATTGACATAGAGATTAAAAATGGTGAGCTGATCCGGCTGCAGTCGTTGACCGAAGTCGCCGATTACATCCGGCAAAATAAGTTGTTGTCTCCGTTGGTAAAAACCGACGATCTGAAGAAAAGACTTCAGCATGTATCGTTCTCAGAGCTTAAAAATCAGATCGAAATAAAAAACAGCACCGTACACATTCCGGAGATGTCGCTCGAATCTTCGGCTATGAATCTGGCGGTCTCGGGCACCCATGGTTTCAATAGTGTGGTAGATTACCGGATTCGTTTTCGGTTGACCGAAATTCTCACCAATCCCACCCACACCGAGTTTGGTGACATCGAAGACGACGGTTCGGGTGGTTCGTTTTTCCTGCGCATGAACGGCCCGCTCAACAATTTGAATTTTGCGTACGACAAGGAATCGGCAAAAGAACAGCGGCGAAAGTATTTTAAAGAAGAAAAAGAAACGCTGAAGGATTTGTTGAAGGAGGAGTTTAATATTTTCGGAAAAAAGAAGAAGGAGAGAGAAGAGGAAGTTGTTCCTGAGAAAGAAGAAAATACTTCGACGCCCATAGTTATTGCACCTGACGAAAAAGAAGATCCTGCAAAGAAAAAGAAACCAAGTATTCTGGATGAACTCGAAGAAGACGATGATTTTTAGACTTTTCAAACTTCGCTGTACGAACACGATACGGATTGCGGGAGAATCAATTTCGAATTAAAATTTTTCATGTACGATGGGTGCCGGTGAACTTTTCTATCTTTAAACCCCAAACCATCGTCACCGCCTATTCGAGCCGAGCACTACTCAACAATTTGATGCAATAGTTTATGAGTCTTTATTCGCAGAAACAGCGATGGAAGCTGGTATTGCTTTCGGCCGCCGTACTGATCGTCGCCGTTTCGCTTTGGTATTCAAACCTCATCGTCAGCAATGTCCGCAAGGACGAGCGCAAAAAAGTAGAGCTGTGGTCGCAGGCCATTGAGCAGCGCGCCATCCTGGTGAATTACACCAATCTACTGTTTGACAATCTTCGGAACGAGGAGCGCAAGAAAATGGATACCTGGGCCAAAGCCACGGCCCGCATAATCAATGTTGGCGGAAACGACGAGCTTACATTTCTGTTGGACATCATTTCGAAAAACACGAGCATTCCGGTGATCATCACCGATGCGAACGGAAAAATTGTCGACTACCACAATATCGAACGCGACAGTTTGCCAACGGAAGCCAAACTCCAAAGCGAGCTCCAACTCATGAAGGAGCATTTCCGGCCCATCGAAATAGATGTGTACGAGGATGTAAAACAGTTTCTCTACTACCGCGACTCGCGCATCATTACCGATCTCGAAACTGTACTCGACGACATCATCAACTCCTTTATAAACGAGACCGTTATAAACGCTGCTTCGGTTCCGGTTATACTCACCGATTCATCACAAACACGGGTATTGAACGTGGGAAATGTGGATATGCAAATCGTGGAAGATTCATTACTGCTGCAGGAAAAACTCCGTTCAATGGCCGCCGGCAATCAACCGATAACCGTTCGACTCGGCAACAAACAGCACTTTATTTTTTACGAAGATTCGCGGATTCTGACTCAGTTGAAATACTATCCGATTGTTCAGTTCCTCATCATTGGTTTGTTTCTTTTCATCGCCTACCTGCTCTTCAGCACCTTCCGAAAAGCCGAGCAAAACCAGGTTTGGGTAGGAATGGCGAAAGAAACTGCGCATCAACTGGGAACTCCGCTGAGCTCCCTGATGGCGTGGATTGACATTCTTGAAGCAAAGGGTGTGGACAGCGACACGCTGGATGAAGTTCAAAAAGACATTGACCGGCTGGCAACGGTAACAGAGCGTTTTTCGAAAATAGGATCCAAACCCGATCTCACCGCCGAAAATGTAGAGGAGGTCATCATGCAAACCATCCGGTATCTGAAGCCCCGCGTTTCTTCAAAGGTAAAATTTGAAGTGAATGCTCCCGAAGAAGGCATCACAACTGCTCAGATCAATGTGCCCCTTTTTAGTTGGGTGGTAGAAAATCTTTGTAAAAACGCCATAGACGCGATGAACGGAGTGGGCTACATTACCGTGAATATCAGCAACGAAATCCAATCGGTGTATGTGGATATTTCGGACACCGGAAAAGGCATTTCGCGGGCAAACATCAGCGCGGTGTTCAAACCCGGTTTCACGACTAAAAAGCGCGGCTGGGGATTGGGATTGTCGCTCTCGAAAAGAATCATTGAAAATTACCATCTCGGAAAAATTTTCGTGAAGAAATCGGAGGTGAAAAAAGGCACAACGTTCAGAATTGTGCTCCGCAAATAATGGCCGGAGTTTATCTGCACATACCGTACTGCAAGCAGGCTTGCCACTATTGTGATTTTCATTTTTCCACGAATCTGAAAACCCGCACGGCGATGATCGATGCCATGCTGCAGGAAATGAATCTGCGCCGGAATTTTTTGCCCGATGAGCCCATCCACACCATTTATTTTGGTGGCGGCACCCCCAGCCTACTGGAAATTTCAGATCTGAAACGACTTATGGACCGGATCCGCGCATTGTGGACCGTATCTGCGGATGCCGAAATCACCCTCGAAGCCAATCCCGACGACTTGACACCCGAAGTGCTCGAAAAGCTAAAAGCCGGCGGCATCAACAGGCTCAGCATCGGTATTCAATCTTTTTTTCAGGAGCACCTCGAATGGATGAACCGCGGCCACAATGCGCAACAGGCACTTCAATGCATTACAGATGCGCGAGCGGCAGGTTTTGATAACCTCAGCGTCGATCTCATTTACGGATTTCCGCTGCTCAGCGATGAACAATGGAAACAGAATATTGATCGGGTGATTGCACTCCGGCTTCCGCATATCTCGTGCTACAGCCTGACCGTTGAACAAGGAACAGCCCTCGATAAATTCATCCGGAGCGGCAAACAGTCGCCACCCGATGACGAACAGTCGGTACGTCATTTCGAAATGCTGACAGATGCGCTTCGTGCCGCAGGATACGACCACTACGAAGTATCGAATTTTGCGCTGCCCGGTTTTGTCTCCCGCCACAACCATTCGTACTGGACGGGTGCCGGATACCTCGGAATCGGCCCATCGGCACACAGTTTCAATGGTCGCGAACGTTGCTGGAATGTGCGCAACAATCAATTGTACATCCGGCAAATTGCCGACGGTTCTTTTGCACCTGAATGCGAAACCATCACCGGAGAAACGGCCTACAACGAGTACATTCTCACCCGGATGCGAACCGCGAAGGGGATTGATACCGAACAGATAAAGCAGCAATTCGACATTGATTTTAATACTAACTTTAAACCGCAGATCGACCGGTTGCTGCAGGAAAAAAAACTAATAAATGACGGTTCGGTACTGAAACTTACGCGCCAGGGTTTTCTTTGGGCCGACGACATCGCCGCACAATTTTTTATCATCAACGAATGACTGTACAATTTACCATCGGGCAACAACATTGGAGTGCGGATCTGACAAAAGGAACCGATCTATCTCTGGCCATTTCACCTGCTGGACCACAGGCCTGGTACGTGAATCCGCCGGCCATAACTCCGGTCATCACCGAAAGATTTACCGGCAGTGTTGCACGCGGCGGATCGGTGAATTTCTATGATGTTGCTTTTAATCCGCACGGCAACGGCACCCACACCGAATGCCTCGGTCACATCACGGCAGAAAAACAATCGGTCAATAAATTATTCAACGAATGGATGCTTCCTGCGCGGCTCGTTTCACTGCAGCCGGTGACTCTTACCACCGATCGTTCGGAGTGGGTAAAAGCCGGAGACCGCGTCATCACCGGTGAACAACTTGCGCTGGTAATGGGAACCGATCCGGTAGAAACATTGATCATCCGAACCTTGCCCAATACAGATAACAAAAGGAAAATCAATTATTCGAATACCAATCCACCCTACCTTCTGCCCGAAGCAATGGACGTGCTCAACCAGTTCGGAATCCGTCATTTGCTGGTCGATCTCCCATCGGTTGACCGCGAAGAAGATGGCGGAAAACTCCTCGCCCATCACTGCTTCTGGAATGTTCCCGATGATCCGCAGGAAACCAAAACCATCACCGAGTTAATTTTTGTGCCCGACGAAATAAAAGATGGGATCTACTTTTTAAATTTACAGACAGCGGCCATCGAAAACGACGCCTCTCCCAGCAGACCCGTAATTTATCCGGCAAATAAAATATGAACATCGAAGATTTCCGTGCTTATTGCCTCAACCGGAAAGGAGTAACAGAATCTTTTCCGTTCGGAGATCAAACGTTGGTTTTTAAGGTGATGGATAAAATTTTTGTTCTACTGGATGTCGACCAGTTTAAGAGCTTCAACGCCAAGTGCGATCCCGAAAAAGCCATCCGATTGCGCGAACAGTACTCCGGCATTCAGCCCGGCTATCATATGAATAAAAAACACTGGAACACCATTTTAGCCGATGGATCGGTGCCGGATGAGTTGATGAAAGAACTGGTAGATCACAGCTACGAATTAGTTTGGGAAGGTTTACCGAAATCCGTAAGGGAATCGCAGTAACTTTAAACCTCAAAACCAACCGGTTTATTTTCTATGGAACCAAAAGATATTGTTAAAAGAATTGCATCGTACTTCTTTCAGGGACTACTGGTTACGGTTCCGCTTGCCATTCTTGGATACGTCATCTACGGCTTGTTCGTATTTCTCGATCAGCTCATTCCTTTTCAGGTTCCGGGTCTTGGGTTGCTCACACTTTTGGTATGCATCACGATCATGGGATACCTGGCCTCAACAATTGTTGCGCAACCCTTTCGCTGGTGGTTCGAAGAGCTGCTGAAACGCATTCCGTTGTTGAAAACCATTTACACGAGTGTGTCGGATCTGATGTCGGCGCTGATTGGATCCAAACGCCGGTTTAACAAGCCGGTTCTGGTGCGGGTAAGCAGCACCGATTTGCACAAACTCGGTTTCATCACCGAAGAAGATCTCTCGTCGCTCAGTCTTGGTCCGGAGATGGTGGCGGTATATTTTCCGCATTCCTACAATTTCTCCGGAAACCTTTTTATCGTACCCCGCGCCAATGTAGTTCCGCTCGATGTAAAATCGGTGGAGCTGATGAAGTTCATTGTTTCTGGTGGTGTAGCCGAACTGGACGACGAAGATGAAGAGCACCACCACGCGTAATATTTTACTGCTACACTTTATTGTGTTCATTTTTGGCTTCACCGGAATTCTCGGTAAGCTGATTACCATTGACAGCGAACCGCTGGTCTGGTGGAGAATGGTCATTGCCCTGGTTGGGATTACAACTTACATGGCGTGGAAACGGATTCCGGCTAAAATTTCAAAACGATCGGTTTTCTTCCTCATGCTGACCGGCATCATCACCGCAGCCCACTGGATTGCTTTTTTTGAATCCATCAAAGTGGCCAATGTATCGGTGGCGCTGGCCTGCCTGAGCACGGCTGCCTTCTTTACAGCGGTTATTGAACCTTTTTTCTTCCGCCGAAAAATCAGCGTTGGAGAACTGGTCATGGGCATCGTCATCATCATTGGTCTCGTGCTCATTTTTTCGTTTGAAACACAGTACGCCTGGGGAATTATACTCGGATTATTGTCGGCATTTCTGGCTGCCACTTTCACTGTCGTCAACGGAATTTTTATCCGCAGCAGAAAACCTTCGCAAATTGCTTTTTATGAAATGCTGGGTGGAATTATCGCGATCACTGCCTACCTGATCATTCGAAAACAATTCACGGGCGAACTATTTGAACTGAGCACTCCGGATATCGGATGGCTGCTGATACTGGGGATCATCTGTACTGCTTTTGCATTTGTAGCCAGCGTAAAAGTGATGGAGACGATCCGCCCGTTTACCGTTTCACTGAGCGTAAATATGGAGCCTGTTTATGGCATTATTCTGGCCTGGTTAATTTTCGGGGAATCAGAAAAAATGACCATTGGTTTTTATTCCGGCGCCTTTATTATCTTAGCCACCCTGTTTTTCAATGCATACTGGCAGAAAAGACAGCGGAAACCAACCTGAATGCCTTTACTGAAATTCATTTTTATTATCCTGTTCATGGGATACGGTGTGTTTGTAACCGCCCAGGGACGCGCACCCGAAATCCGGAATCTATCTGCCGCGGCCGATACCGCTTCAGGATCCATTCACATTTCCTATGATCTGATTGATGCCGACAGTCCTGAGGTTGAGGTTATACTGCGCGCTTCCAACGATCACGGCCGCAACTGGATTTTATACACACACGATGTTTCGGGTGATGTTGGAAAATCGGTTCGTCCCGGAAAGCAAAAAAACATCATCTGGTACTACAACAAAAAAGCCGGCAACGCCCGTGATTTTCAGATCAAACTCATTGCCGACGATGGTGCTGCGGCAGATTTCACACCCCTGGTTCAGAGCGTTGATGAAAACCGCATTCGCGAAAGCGTTAAACTGCTGGAGCAACCCAGGCATTACCTGAACGGAGCAGATGGATTGAAAACAGCCAAGAAATTATTGACCGACCGTCTTGCTGAATGTACACCGGATGTGCGCAAGCAAAGTTTTATGCTCGGCAGTTACGAAGGTCATAACATTTCGGGTCGGATGCCGGGCCAGGTAAACGAGCTGGAAACGATTATGGTCATTGCCCATTACGACACGCACCCCGATTCTCCCGGAGCAAATGACAACGCTTCAGGAGTAGCCACAATGCTCGAAACCGCAAGAATTCTATCGACTTACAACTTTAGAAAAAACATTGTTTTTGTGGGAGTGGATTTGCAGAAACAGGGAGGAATCGGCGTGAAAAGGTTCCTTCAGAAAATTCCGGATAGTCAGGCTAAAAACATTTCGGCGGTTTATAATCTCGACAACATCGGCGTATTCGAAAGTAAATCCAACACACAGAAATTCACACAGCGGCAGCAAAAAATGTTTGCCCACCTTTCGGGTGATCTTGAAAA